>CAYWMF010000163.1:0-4491 GCA_964459175.1 uncultured Oscillospiraceae bacterium | reverse complement strand
GGATTGTGCAATGGCAATGAAGAGAACATATCAGCCCAAAAAACGTCAGAGAAAGATGGAGCATGGCTTCCGCAAGAGAATGAAAACCGCTAACGGAAGAAAAGTCCTCAAGAGACGTAAAGCAAAAGGAAGAGCAAGACTCTCTTATTAATCGGGTCGATAAACCTCCTTATCGGGGGTTTTTCCTTTAACGGGGCTATGAATGGGTAAAATTTACACTATCAAGCAAAACGGATTGTTTTCCCGCGTTTACGGCAAGGGCGTCAACATAGTCGGCAAAAATATCGCCGTGTATGCCCTTAAATGCAAGGGTGGCGCCAAAACCAAAATAGGAATCACGGTAAACAAAAAGCTCGGCGGGGCGGTGGAGCGCAATCGCGCAAAGCGTCTGATACGCGAGGCGTACAGGACGCTGATGCTGTCCGCCCCCGAGCTTTTTGTTACTCCCTATTTGTTTGTTTTTGTGGCGCGCGCGCGGTGTTTGAACAAGAAAACAAAAATGCAGTATGTTCGCCGCGATATCGAAAACGCTTTAAGAAAGCTCGGCGAGAAAAAATGAAGTATCTTTTTATCGGTCTTATCAAGCTTTATCGGCGGTTTATTTCGCCGCTTTTTCCGCCTTGCTGTCGCTTTACCCCGACCTGCTCGCAGTATGCCGTAGAGGCTTTTGAAAAGCACGGCGTCGTTAAGGGCTTTTTTCTTACAGTGTGGCGAATTTTACGTTGTAATCCTTTTTCAAAAGGCGGGTATGATCCCGTACCGTGAAATAATATAAAATTTAAGTGGAGTGGAACTATTGAATACTATCTGGAACTATATTTGTATGCCTTTCGGTTACCTCATTAAGTGGTGCTACGATTTTACCGGAAGCTATGCAATTTCGCTGTTTATTTTCGCATTTGTGGTAAAAGCCGTGCTGTTTCCGTTGGGAATTAAGCAACAGAAAAATACCGTAAAGCAGGCCTCTCTTCGCCCAAAAGAAATGGCGATACGAAAGAAATATGCCGGCCGCACGGATCAGGCTACCCAGCAGAAAATGCAGCAGGAAATAATGGATTTATATCAGGCTGAGGGTTACAACCCCGCCGGAGGCTGTTTGCCGCTGTTGATACAGATGCCCATTATTATGGCGCTGTACAACGTTGTACGTAGTCCTTTGACCTATATTTCAAGACTGTCCGCCGACACGATCGAAAAGCTCAGAGCGATTGTTGCTGATATTAACGGCGTTGCGGCCGAAGCCGCAAAAAATATTGACGAAATCAACATAGTCAGCGCAATGACCTCGGAAAAAAATGCGGCTCAGTTTGCCGAGTACGCCGGTATTGATATTCCCGATATGACGCTGTTCGGTTGTATAAATCTTGCCGAAACCCCGCACTGGGAAAAGCTGTTAAGCTGGATTGTTATTATACCGATTTTGGTGCTTATCACCGGCTATCTCCAGCAGTTCCTTTCACAGAAGCTTTCGTATACCACCTCACCCGAGGCGGCTAAGCAGATGCGCACAATGTCGATTTTCATGCCCTTGATGTCGGTTTGGTTTTCGTTTATGCTGCCGGCGGCATTGGGTCTTTACTGGACCTTCCAGAACATTCTGGCAATGGCACAGCAGTATGCAATGTTCAAGATTTTCCCGATTCCGGTTATTTCCGACGAGGAAATGAAAGCCGCCGAGCGGGAATATAAGGCCGCGCAAAAGCAAAATGTAAAAATCGCATCAAAGCGCCGTTCCATAGTTTACGACGACGATGACGATATTCCGTCCGTACCATACACCACCAAAGAAGCACAGCCCGCACCCGCAAAGGATACGGATTCGACCAAAAAAGACAAAAAGCAGGATAGAACAAAAGAAATAATACCTCAGGCACCTCTCAAAGACGATAACAAAAGTGAAGATAAATAATTAATTTTCCGGAGGTTCAAGTGATACGAGAAATTATTACCACGGCTAAAACTATCGACGAAGCCGTGAAGAACGGCGCCGAAAAATTGGGTATTGCCGTTGAAAAAGTTGAAAGCGAAGTACTGGAACAACCCAAAAAGGGCATTCTCGGCATCGGTGCTCAGGACGCTAAGGTAAGAGTATTTTATGAGCTTACACCCGCTCAGTGTGCGGAAAATTTTGTAACAACCGTGCTGGAAGATATGGGCGTTGACGGATTTACCGTGACCGTAACCAATACCTCGGACGACGAAATCGAGCTTTCCGTTTCCGGCGGCGAGCTTGGCGTTGCCATAGGTCGTCACGGCGATGTTTTGGACGCTTTGCAGTATCTTACCAATCTTGCCGTTAACCGTACCACAGAAAAAATGGTGCGCGTTAATGTGGATATCGAGAATTATCGTTCGAAGCGTGAGGAAACCCTGCGTTCTCTTGCACGCCGCATGGCGCAAAAGGCTATCAAATCCGGCAGAAATGTTTCGCTGGAGCCAATGAACTCCTACGAGCGCCGCATTATCCATTCCGAAATTCAGAATATCGAGGGCGTTACAACCTTTTCCGTCGGCAATGACAGCGATCGCCGCATAATCGTTTCGCCCGAAAAGAAGCTGCAAAAGCCTGCCGGCGCACCTAAGCCGCGCGGAGGCAAGCCCGCACCCAAGAAAAAGGTTGTTCTTCCCGAAATAACTCTTCCGCCGGTAAAGCGCGAGCCGATTGTCAAGGCAAAAAGCATAGATGAGCTCAATTTGGGCGACCCCGACGACGGAATAGAATTTAATCCCGAATAATTTTTTTGAATATTAAACCCATATCATGGCAATACTACCTTAAAAAGTAAAGCTTAAGGGAGTGTTGCTATGATAAAAGGGTACAGCAAAAGGGTCATTGTGGTTAAGAACCCGACAAGCAATTATTTTGATGAGGCGCATTTTATACTGAAAGAGCGCTTTTCGACGCAGCAGACCCCGTCCTGCGAAGCAAAAATGATAGACGAGGCAAACAAAATAATCACGGATAATATATTGACAAAATATTGCACACCAGCACAGGTTAACAAGAAATCCGGCGTTAAGTTTTCTTCCATAGCTGTTTTTGTTATGGGAATGGTAACTTCGTGCCTTATTATAACTTTGTGCAAACTTGTATTATTTTGAGAATTTATATGCGATACAGGGCATATAATTATTTATAGAATTCCGTTTGCAATTTGGCTACGAAAGAATTCGCATCGGTGTGACTTTCCGATGCGTTTACATATGAAAAAACTCAATAACAGTATGGTTTAGCCGCATTATGCTATACGGCTTTGTTTGCCGTGCTGATAATTAAGAAAGGACTTATATGGCGAGAAAGAAAAAGAATAAATCCAAATTAAAAGTAATCCCTCTCGGCGGCCTTGGCGAAATCGGCTGTAATATTACGGCAGTTGAATATGAAGACAGCATAATTGTTGTGGACTGCGGCTTTGGCTTTCCGGACGACAATATGCTTGGTATTGATTTGGTTATACCGGATGTGACTTACCTTGAAAAAAATATCGAAAAGGTTAAAGGAATTTTCATTACGCATGGTCACGAGGACCATATCGGCGCATTGCCGTATGTTTTGAGAACGCTCAATGTCCCGATTTATGCCACTAAGCTGACGCTTGAAATTTTGGCGAACAAGCTTATCGAATTTAAGCTTGACAAGGTTACCGAAACAGTGAACTGCATGGCGGGGGATAAGGTTAATATCGGCTGTTTTACCGTGGAATTTATCCGCGTTAACCATTCAATTGCGGACAGTGTGGCGTTTGCGATAACAACTCCGGTCGGAGTTATTATTTTTACCGGCGACTTTAAGATCGATCTTACGCCCATCGACGGCGAAATGATAAATCTGACAAGATTCGGTGAGCTCGGCAACAAGGGCGTTTTGGCGCTGTTTTCCGACTCGACCAACGCCGAACGGCCGGGCTATACGCCCTCCGAAAGAACAGTCGGTCATTCGTTTGACAATATATTTCACGGAACCTCGAAGCGAGTGGTTATTGCCAGCTTTTCTTCGAATGTTCACCGTGTACAGCAGATAATCGACGCATCAGAAAAATACGGTCGAAAGGTTGCGATTATCGGCAGAAGTATGGTTAATATCGTGTCCGCGGCGATAAAATTGGGCTATATGCATGTGCCGCAGGGGCTGATAATTGATATTGACGAGATAAAGAAGTATCGCCCGGATCAGATCACCTTAATTACAACCGGCAGCCAGGGCGAGCCCATGAGCGCGCTTTATCGCATGGCAAATTCCACGCATGACAAGGTGCGGCTCGGTGTTGACGATTTGGTAGTTATTTCGGCGAATCCTATTCCCGGCAATGAAAAGCTGGTTTCCAAAATTATAAACGAGCTCCTCAAAAAGGACGTCGAGGTTGTTTATGACCGCTTGGCCGAGGTTCATGTTTCGGGACACGCTTGCCAGGAAGAAATCAAAACCATTATCGCGCGTACCAAGCCGAAGTTTTTCGTGCCGCTTCACGGCGAATTCAAGCACGTTACGAA
>CAYWMF010000162.1:0-4493 GCA_964459175.1 uncultured Oscillospiraceae bacterium | reverse complement strand
ACCGTATTCCGCTATGCGGTGCATCTCCCAGGTGCGTATCTGCACCTCAAACGGTATGCCGTCGCGGCCGATAACGGTGGTGTGCAGTGAACGGTACATGTTGGGTTTAGGCGTGGAAATATAGTCCTTGAAGCGGCCGGGCATCGAGTTGAACATTTCGTGAATAATGCCCAGCACCGTGTAGCATTCAAGCTCGGTGTCCACCAAAATGCGTATGGCGTAAAAATCGTAAATCTCATCGAAGGATTTATTCTGATTGTACATTTTGCGGTAAATGCTGTAAATGGTTTTGACACGGCCCTCAATGCCGAATTTTATGTGCTGTTCGTTCATTTTTTCGGACAGCATGCTTTGCGCGCGCTCAAGGAAGCCCTTGTTCATGCCGTATTTTTTGTCAATATCCCGCTTGACTTCGGCGTAGCCGATGGGGTCAAGGTACTGTATGGCCAGCATTTCAAGCTCCTGCTTGATTTTCTGCATACCGAGTCGGTGCGCCAGCGGCGCGTAAACGTGCATGGTTTCCAGCGCTATAATCCGCTGTTTTTCGGGCTTGTGCGAGCTTAATGTGCGCATGTTGTGCAAACGGTCGCACAGCTTTATGAAAATTACGCGGATATCCTTGGACATTGCAAGAAACATTTTGCGCAGGTTTTCGATGTGCTCCTCCTCTTTGTCCTCAAAGGGAATCGCCACCAGCTTTGTCAATCCGTCTACCAGCTCGGCAACCTCGGCGCCGAATTTCTTTTTGATTAATTCGATATCTACGCGGTCGCCGCAGTCCTCCACCGTGTCGTGTAACAGCGCGGCGCAAATCGAATCGGTGTCCAGCTGCAGTCCGGCTACAATTTCCGCCACGGCAACGGGGTGAATAATATAGGGCTCGCCGGATTTTCTGAACTGCCCCTCATGAAGCTGCTTTGCGTACTCGTACGCCTGCATTATTTTTTCAAAGTCGTAGCTGCGGCCGGTAGCGGCAAGCTTTGACATAAGGCCGGAAATATAGTCGGCCATGAGTTTCACCTCTTATTCGATTATAGTGTCCGAAACGCGCGACTTTAGCAGCCTAAGCTTTGCGGAGCTGTCCAGCGCGGTTTTGGAGGTGTAGGGATTTATTGTTATTTTTTTGAGCTCGATTTTTTCGTCGTCGTCGGGGCGCGCGGTGATTATTCCCAGCTCGTCCAGCACGTCGATTATGATAAACAGCTTGTGCAAATCAAATCTCCGCGGCTTTTTTTGAGAAAGCATTCGGCAAAGACAGGTAAGATCCACCGTTTCGCCCTCGCTTTGCGTCAGGCGGCACAGCGCTTGATAAACCTCCTTGAAGTCGTCGCGCGAGGGAACCACCGACTGATTTATCGGCAGTGAAATGTCCTTCTCACACTGAATATATACCTGCTTTTTGTAGGCAAAATACTCGTTGAGCGACGATGAAAGCCGTATGTCGCGCACGATGAATTGAAGCTGCTTTTGATTTTGAAAATTATTCACGTCAAGGTTGCAGGCAATGTCGATTTTGTCGCCCGCGAAGTATTTCAGCATGGATGCCGGCATGCCGAAATACAGCGCATTTATCGTCATATCGCCGTTTTGCAAAAACAGCTTTGTGTGCTTGTTGTCGGCAAGCGAGGTAATGCTCAGAATTGTCGCGCCCGAAAAGCAAAACAGCGGAACGGGATTCGCACAGCCGTAGGGCTCAAGCAGATTTATCTCGTCCATGGTCTTGAAATTGACGTCCTCTTTTCTGATTTCGCAGTCCAGCGTTATGGATTTTTGAAGCATCTGCGGCGTCAGAATTTCCCGCGCGTAATCGTTGATTTTCTTTTTGAATGCGGCAAGGTTCGCGCGCTCTATCGAAAGCCCCGCCGCCAGCTCATGACCGCCGTATTTCAACAGCAAATCCGAGCAATGCGTCAGCGCCTTGTTGAGGTCAAGCCCCTTTATACTGCGTCCGGAGCCCTTGCCGACATCCAGACCGTTTTCCAAGCCCTCGTTTTTGAAGGAAATCAATATCGACGGCAGATTGTAGCGCTCTGTCAGGCGCGAGGCAACTATTCCGATAACGCCGTGATGCCAGGTGTCGTCGTCCAAAATTATTACGCGGTCGTTTTCGAAATCGTGCTCGGCCGATATTTTTTCTATCGCGCTTTGGATAATATCGTTTTCCAACAGCTGGCGTTGCTTGTTGGTGGCGCACAGCTCAATGGCAATATGCCGCGCGTTGGTCATATCCTCAGCCAAAAACATTTCCACCGCGCGCACGGCGTTGCCTATACGTCCCGCGGCATTAATGCGCGGCGCAATGATAAAGCCGATGGCGGCAGAGGTGATTTTGCGGCTTTTGCCCTTGTAGTTGTTGACGCCCGATTCCTCGATCAGCGCCTTAAGCCCCAGGTTTGAGGTGTGCTCCATTCGCTCCAGCCCCACGCTTACGATAACGCGGTTTTCACTCATTATCGGCATTACGTCGGCGATGGTGCCAATAGCTACAAGATCACTGTATTCATCGCATATTTTGTTGACTGCCTCCAGCTCACTGCGGGTAAAAAAAGCCTCGTCCAGCGCGCACAACAGCTTGAATACCACACCCACTCCCGCCAGCTCCTTGAACGGATAGCTGCAATCCGGGCGCTTGGGGTTCACCACGGCGCAGGCCTTGGGCAGAACCTCGCGGCATTCGTGGTGGTCGGTTATAATTGTATCAACGCCGCAGGCTGTGGCAAAATCCACTTCGTCCAGCGCCGTGATGCCGGTGTCAACGGTTATTATCAGCTTGCCGCCGCGCTCCGAAAAGCTCTTTATAACGCCGTCGTTCAGGCCGTAGCCCTCGCCGGTACGGCTGGGAATATAGTATTCCGCGTTGCCGCTTATCGAGCGCAGATATTTGTAAAGCACTGTGGTGGAGGTCACGCCGTCCACGTCGTAATCTCCGTAAATCATTATTTTTTCGCGGGTGTTGACGGCCTTTATAATACGGTCAACGGCGGTTTTCATATCTTTCATGATGAAAGCGTTGTAAAAATTGTTGTAGCGCTTGTTCAAAAAGCGCCGCGCCTCGTCGCAGGATTTTATGCCGCGGTTGGCCAGTATCGCGGCAGTGGTATGCCCCAGCCCAAGCGCCGCTTCGAATTCCTGCGCCAGTCCCTCGTCGTATTCCCTGATAATCCAATTTTTCATATTTCCGCCACTCCGTATAAATATTAATATTATATTATACAACAAACAACTGTAAATTACAAGTACTTTTGTGTAAAAAACTGATTTAATGTTGTTGTAGTTGGTAAAAACCGTTACAAAAATCAATGGAGTTCCGATCCCTGCTTGAGTTGAGATAGTGATAAGCGTACTCACCGTAGTAAAACACGGTTTGTAGCTGCTGTACTCGATACTTCCAAATTAAGGGTAGGTTGAAATACCTAAAGAGGCTGAGTCAAAAGCTTTTAATAAAGCTGAAGGCTCGGCCTTTAGTTATGGAAATTAAGAAAAAGGGTAAAAATAAAAGAAAAAGCCTCGAAAAGAGGCAAAAATGAGCAAGAGCAAAAGAGGGTCGAAAAGATCCTATTTTTGCAAGATACAGATAATTCTCGCTGCTTTCATAGCCTGCATCTGCTACTATGTTCTCATATTTTCTGTTAGTATGCTTTCTTATTCTGTTAAGAAACGGAATTAGATCGCCAACATCACTTCCGTTGGAAAACGAACCTACTCCTACTATGTACTTGCTCTCTGCACCTATCTGTATGTCGTATCCCGGTTTCAGCTGTCCGTTACGCATATGATCTTCTTTTTCCTGCCAGCTCTCGAACCGTTTGCGCAGTCTGCCTATGTGCACCGTCACGGTTTCCCAGCCGGTATCGCTGTCGGCGCCCCAAATCTCATCCATCAGCTGAATGCGCGTAAAAATTTTGTCGATACCATCAGCACCGGCAGATTGTTGCGGCTTTCGTGCAAAATCCGAGCGAATTCGTAGCCGTCTATCAACGGTATCATTATATCCAAAACCACCAAATCTATATGCTCGCGCTCCATAACCTCCAGCGCCGCCTCTCCGTTTTCGGCTGTAAACACGGTGTAATTTTCCGCTTCGAGCACCGCTTTGAGCAGTATGCGCGTGCTGGCGTCGTCCTCGGCAACCAAAATATGAAACATTTTATCATCTCGCCAAACAGTATACCTCATAAAGGTGAACTGAAAATAAACATAACTGAGCAGTTGCCATTTTTGGCACAGCGCCTTGAAAGTCTGCGTGTACCACAGCAAGGCTGTTTTGCATAGAAAATTATGAATTATATATAAAACGTGAATTAATCGTGACCCAAACCCGTGCCATTCTTAGAAGTCGGTTGACGGACAATTTTTATATCCATCTCGTTTTTGTGTCTAATATACAATTTTCACAAATCGGCAAAATGAAAATGTACAATTTTGCCAAAAATTGATTTATGATATTGACTTTTTGGGAAAGGTGTGCTATAATCTATATTGCATAATAATCA
>CAYWMF010000161.1:0-4545 GCA_964459175.1 uncultured Oscillospiraceae bacterium | reverse complement strand
GTTGAACAGCGTGTCCTGCAAAAGATTGGTATCCTGATATTCGTCGATGAAAATTTCGGTAAATTCATTTGTGATTTTTTCGGCCAGCGGCGTTTTTTCAAAGCGGCCGCTTTCAAAATCAAAGCTGCCTTGCTTGACAAGCGCCTCAAAAGTGAAATGGCTCAGGTCGCTGAAATCCATAATATGCCGTCTGATTTTTTCCTCGCGCATGGACGCGGTAAGCTCGCGCAGAATATCCGTAAGAATGCCGCACATTTTAAAGCTCGTCGCGCATTGCTCGAAAACCGCGCTTTCGTTATAAGCCAAAAGGTCTGTTTTCAATGAATTCAGATAATCCTTGCAGGCGCCGCGAATTAGCTTTATACGCTCGATTTCATAGGCAGACTGCGATTTTGCGGCGCTTTTAAGGTTTTGGGGCGAATACGCGGCAACGGCATTGCGAAGCTCGGTATACGTGCCGCCTTCAAGCAGACAAAGCAGTCCGCGCACAAAATCCAAATCGGCAGCCACGGCGGGACGATAATTCTTTTCGAGAACCTCATCCGCCATACACAGCTCGTCAGCCTCCGACATGAGTTCGGCAAGGCTCTCCAGCCTCGAATATATTTCGTTCCTCAGAATTCTGCCCCAATAGGTGGTAAAAACGCCGTTCCCGGTGCTGTAATAGCGCTCGATTTCATCGCCCAGACGACGGTTGTTGCTTTCCAAAAGCTTCAACGGCTCGGGAAACGAAATTACGGCGTTATATATTCGAGTTATCGCCTCGACAAAGCCGTCGTCGTCGCGGTCGCCCGACAGCGCCTCGGCAACAAGCGCAAATGCGCTGTTTTGTTCGGCGTCATATTCGGCATAAAACTTTTCCAAGGTTTCATTCACCTTTCGACGCAGAAACACGCGGCTTTCGGCTTCGTCCATCAGTCTCATTTTTGCGGGAAGCCCCAAAAGATTGAAATTTTCCTTTATGACCGACGCGCAAAAGGAGTCAATGGTTGAAATTTTAGCTTCGCCTATACGCGCAAGCTGTCGCCTTAAATGGTGATCGGACGGATTTTGCGCCATTTTTTCGCGCAGAACCTTGACTATTTTATTTTTCATTTCCGCCGCCGCCGCGCGTGTAAAGGTAACAATCAGAAAATCCGTTATTTCGCATTTATCCTCTATGATTTTACCGATAATGCGATTGGTCAGCACCGCCGTTTTGCCGGAGCCCGCCGCCGCCGACACTAACAGCGTACTGCCCCTGGAATTTATGGCGGCGCTCTGGTTTTTCGTCCATTCGATAGTATTAGTTTTCGCCATAACCTACTCCTTTTCGATTTGTGCCCATGCCTCGGCGGTATCGTCAACCGTTGTGTATTTGCGACAGCCGCCCTCATGGCGACATATCGGGAAATTATCGCAAAATTCGCATGAATCCTTGCCAATTCCGTACGGATTTATGTCAATATTGCCCTTTTTCAGCCACTCGACATTATCCGCCGTCAGTCGACGAATATACTTTTCAAGACTGCCGAACTGTTCCAGCGTTGCAAGGCTGTCGCTTGAAGTAAGCTTGCCGTCCTTGACCTTGAGCGGCAAATACGCCGCGCCCGGATTTTTCTCCATAGCATAAACAATTTCTTTGTCGTTCAAAATCAGCCCACTGCGCTTGAAGCCGACAGCAATCTGCCGGTTGTATTCCTCACTGCCCGGCTGAAGCTCGCCCTTTAGCTTTGGGCGCACCGCCGGCACATATAATATGCCCGCCGGCACAACGCGATGCTTGGCACCGTTTATATCAAGGCCGCGCCGACGAATCGAAAACAGATATATCAGCATCTGTAGCTTAAAGCCGTTCAAAACGTCCTTTAATTTAAAGCTGCTGCCGGATTTGCCGGTTTTGTAATCCATTATGCGCACATATTCTTCGCCGCCGGCGCTTTTATAAATATCGACACGGTCGACAATGCCCTTGAAAATCAGCCTTGAGCCGTCGCTGAGTTCTATTTCGTAGGGCGAAATCGCGCCGCCGCCGATTTGCTCCTCCAGCATGAGCGGCTCGAATTCAGACTGGCGTAACTCCTCAACAAGGCTTTGTACCGTCAAATACGCCGTTTTGGAAATGCGGTTTATCAGGTATTTGAAGCGCGGCGTCGAGCTGTCAAAATCGGGCAAATTTTCACTTATATACTCGCGCACAATTTCGTCGGTAATGCGGCGTATTTCGTCGTCCGATGCATTTTTCGCCGTGCCGCCGACGGTTTTCATAAAGCGCTCCAGCACGGAATGGACAAAGGTTCCGACGATGGAATAATCGAATTTTGCCCTTTTTTGCGCTTTTGCGCCCAAAAGATTGCTGACAAAATACGAATATCGACAGCTTATGTATCTTTCGAACGAGCTTTGCGACATGTACATATCCTTGCCCTTGAAAAACTCCGTAGCAAGCCTCGGCCTTACCGCGCCGCTTTCCGACACCGCTTCAAGATAGCTCAAGCGAGCGGAATACTCGCTGTGATTTTTGAAGAATTCGTACAGCTCGCGCAATTTGCCCGACGTTTCGCCGTAATTCGCCATAAGATATTCAAACGCTTCTTCAAGGCATATCGGCTTACAGTCACCCGAATCGAACACCTGCGTTTTCAAATTCGGAATAAGCGCCTCGGCGCGATATACAAACGATGATTTTGTCAGCTCGCCGCCGGACATATCGCCGCTTCGCCAAAACAGATGCAGGCATTCGGACGGGCGCGCCGCCTCAAGATAGAAAAACAGCTTTTCACGATAGCTTGCGAATTCTCCGCTCTCTCCCGCGTCAACTCCGCACCGCGCCAATATTTTCAGCTCGTTTTCGTTAAGCAACGTCCCGCCGTCGTCAGCCTTGGGAAACTCATTTTCACACAGTCCCATAACGATGGTGTGCTTAACGTTCTCCGTGCGCATATGACCCGCCTCGCCTATCTGAACCTGGTCGATGGAGCTCGGAATTCGCGCCGAAGAGTAGCTCGCGCATACAAGCCTCAAAAGCTCGCAGAATTTCGGCGTTGAAATGCCGCTTTCGCCCATAATCAGCACCATTTGGTCAAGGCAGTTCATAAGTATATTCCAAACCGTCATTTCCTCGTTGGCGGCGCTGTAATCGCCGTTTTCACGAAGCGTGCGGCATTTTTCGTCAATTTTTGCGAGTATTTCACTGCGTGATAAAAATTTATACAGCGCTTCACAGCGCTCCCTCACGTTGCCGCGGCGCATTTCGTTGCTCATTTGCAAAAGCGGCTCGGACGCCTTAACGCGCAGACGGTTTATTTCGGCAATTTTTTCACGGCTTTTATCGTTAAATGCGGCGCCGTAGCCGTCGGGGTTCATGCTCCATTCGCGCTCCCAGGCGCTTTTACCGCTGATATTCCAGGTAAGAATATAGTTTTCCAGCAAAAAAACTTCTCCACTTTCAAGGCAGGAAAGTCCGCTTTTTAAGTAGCGCTGAACCGACGCGGTTTTAAAGGAATCGCATACGCATTCCAGCGCGGCAAAAACGAACGACAGCAACGGCTTGAGCGTTATATCCTGCCGTACCGAAAGAAAGTACGGTATATTATATTTTTCGAAATACAAATCAATTATTCCGCGATAGTCCTCGGGGCTTCGCACCGCCACAGAAATATCGGAATACCTGATTTTTTCGTGCTTGACAAGCTCGACTATAAGCCGCGCCGCGGCCTTGCATTCCTCGTAAATATTGCGACAAGCCGTTATTTCCACTCCGTCGGAGCAGTCGGTGGGCAGTGCGAAATCGTCAAACAAATACTGCTTGAAGTACTTAAGCCCCGATGCTCGGGTACGCAAATCCTCATTTAACGTGATAACCTTGCAGTCGTCGGTAAGCTCCTTAAGCTTATTCAAGGCTTTGCGGCAAATATACAGGCTGTCGTCGCGCTCATCCTCGCCCACGGCAAGCGTCACAAAAACGTCGTCGGCCTGCGCAAGAATGCGCCGAATTACATTGAATTCGCCGGCGCAAAATTCAAAAAAGCCGTCAAAATACACGTTTGCGCCCTCGAAAAAGGAAAACTCGTCCAGCGTACGGCACAGCCTATCAAGGTCGTCCGTCGGGTCTGAAAAGTTCTCGTGAAGCTTCTTTTTGTAAGCGGTGTAAATCAGCGAAATATCCCTCAGCTTGCCTGCCAAAATATCGTCAAATTCGTTTTCACCGCTCAAAGCCGCGTTGAGCGACTCCACACAGCCGCGTCGCTGAAGATTTTCAAGCTGTGTGCTCAGGCGCGAAATGAAATCGGCATTCACCGAATTCGGATATTGCTCCAGCTCCTCGCCGAGCTCGTCAAGTACATTGCCCAGCACCAGCGCCTTGCCACCGCCGTCGATGTATTTTTGCGACATTCCGCCGTACTCGCGGAACACGCGATTCGAAAGCCGCGTGAAATTGAGCACCTCGAGATACATATTACAGCTGTTAGAGCAGAGCAAAACTATCTGTTTTTCACTGATTACCGACTGCTGCTCCGGCACAATGAGAAAAGCCCTTTTGCCCTTTTCAACGTCTTTTTTAAT
>CAYWMF010000160.1:0-4546 GCA_964459175.1 uncultured Oscillospiraceae bacterium | reverse complement strand
GTGCAAGACAAAATAGTTACTTGTCACTATTAAGCCTTGATATTACTGGGTTTTTCAAAAAGTTCTGTATCGCCATTCGTACCAGAAAATGCAGTCAAAACAGATACAATCTGTTTTGACTGCATTTTTATGCGTTTTTTGAGGATTTTTGAAAAATTCGATTTGACTGAAAAACAGTAGTTTCACCCACTGTTTTGACCGGACTTGAACCTGAGACAGGCTAAATAAAATTAAGGCTCTATAATAAATGTTAAGAGTTAAGGGTTAAGGGTTAAAAGTAACAAATATCGAAAACGAGAAAAAATACATATATTTTTCACAAAAAATTCATCAGCACAGAAGCGACTGCCTAACCGCAATCGCCTCTCATAAAAAACTCCGTTTTAACTCTTACCATATCTATTGACACAGTGCCTACTTTTGTGCGTCCTTATTGTCATAAATATAGCCCCTTAGTGTAGTCTTGAAAACCTTTTGTTTTTTCAAGTGTCTACTCTAAGGGGTTTTATTATGTCTAAATTTATTGATTATTTATTCATTTCAATAAATCTTTGAAGTATTGTTGCAATTTCAGCGCGCGTTGCGTTATCTTGCGGATTAAGTGTTGCTTCGGTTTTGCCCTTAATCAAGCCGCTGCCTACCGCGTATTGCATCGCTTCGATTGCATACTCGGATATTTCGTCAAAATCGGTATAGGACAAAATGTTTGTGCTTTCACCTACCGATACATCGTATCCTTTATACTGTGCATATCTGTAAATAATTGTCGCAATTTGCTCTCTTGTAACGTTTTCATCGGGAGCAAATTCATTTTCTGAAACGCCCAAAACAATTCCGTTCTGTTGTGCCCAAATTACCGCATTTGCATAGTAGCTGTCAGCTGTAACATCAGCAAACGGTATGCTCTTGTTTACGGGCGGCTCACAATCAGCACGGTAGAGAATAGTTACCAGCATTGCTCTTGTCAAATTGTCGTTCGGTGCAAATTCCGTGCTTGTCACACCGTTCATCAAGCCGTTGGAATTTACATACTTGACAGCTTCGTAAAACCATTCTTCAATAGATACATCGGTAAACGGATTGTTGTAGCTCTTAACTTCAATCCATTTTGCGTAAACCGATATATTGCTTGATACTTTACTTGAAAAATCATATTTGCTTACAAACTGTCTGTTTGTGTACCGGCCGTCGAAAACGTATCCTTCTCTGGTCGGTTCGGTCGGCTCAACGGCTCTTTCGCCGCTCTTTACGCTCTGCTGCTTCACTTTGCTTCCGCCGTTGGCAACAAAACGAACCGTGTAGTATTTCGACGTCGACGACGATACGGTTTCTTGATAGTTGTAAATCGGTCTCGCATTCTTGAATTCCGCAACCAAAGTCACATCTGCTTCTGCCGTAAATGTGTATTCACTTTTCTCGGATACAACTTCATCGCCTTTTTTCCAATCTACAAATTTGTATCCGTCATCGGGCTCAGCTTTTACGGTCACTTCGGCTCCGACAAGATAATATCCTGCACCGACAACAGTACCGTTTTCGGCTTCGATTTCAACTTTAACCACATTCGCATTTGCAATAGTTCCCTCAAACTCGGTATTTGCGATTTCATAGTTTTCGCTGCCTTCGCCCTTAAGTGAATAACCTGTAATTTTAATCTTTGAATTTGCTTCGTCAAGCGCCTCAATTACTTCGAAAGTGACATTGTCAAAATCTATCGCCACCTCGGTATCGGTATCGAGAACACCCGTAAATGCAGCGGTTTTCGCAGAAAAATCTACTATACTTGCAAATTACAAATTGCGCCGCCGGCGCGTCAAAGCGAAGGCTTCAACCGCGGCTCGTTTTTTGTCTTATTTCAAAAATTCGATGGAATCAAGGCCGAATTTTACAAATGCGTAGCTGTTGCGGTAGGAGGGCGATTCAGAGCCGTTCCAGGTGTTGTAGCGATCGAAGGTTGAGGGGCCGACGCCGTAGGGCTCGGGATCGTAGGTTACGTGGAACGGACCGAGCAGGTTTCTGTTGCTGTTGATAAGGCGCAGTATCAGGGTGTTTTCGCCCTTGTTCAAAAATCCGCTGAGATCGCAGGTGCGATCGAACATAAGCTTCTTTACCGGCTTGCCGTTGAGTGAAACCTCACAGAAAGCAAAGCGGCCGTCAAGCTTTAATTCGAGGCTTGTGTCGTCTGTAACAAAGGTCTTTTCAAGCACCATTTCGCCCGCAAAGAACAGATAGCCCTGAGTTGGGATATACGATGCGTCGATATTGTAAATCGGCGAAGCAATGTAAAATCCGCCGTCGGTGATTTTGGTTTCCTTGGCGCCGTCGGCAAATTTGCTGTCACTCTTCACGGCAAAGTCGCCGCGAATGTAAATTGCTTCGATGTCGGTGTCAAAGGTAAGGCAGTTGCGCAGAGATTCGGTGCCCTCCTTGCAGTCGAACATTACATAGTAAACATGCTCGTTCTGATAGTAATCAACTTCAAATACAATTTCGTTTATGCCGGGGTTTACATATCCGGCAATGTCGGCGGCGATAAAGCTGCGGTCGATTTCGCCCGGCTTGTCAAGGACAATGCTCTTGCCGTTGAGCCATACGTTTTTGTAGTTCACGTTTTCGGCTTCCACAAAGATACTGCCCGGCATTTCACGAACGTCAAAGGTATATTTCAGATAAACGGTGTGGTTTTTGCGCTCCTTCATCAGGCGCCAGGAAGCCGCCATAACCGGCATCTTTTCTTCAAAATTGATGTTGTCGTACGAAATGGCAACATAGTCGAGCGTCAGGCTGTTGTTAGTGACATTTTTTATCTTGAAATTCTTGTCAAGGCTCATCACAACCTGCTTTTGCGTCGGCTGTACGGCGGGTGCAGCGGTGTCGTCCAGCATGATAATATAGGATTTGCCGGGAATAAAGCTCAACGGAATGTTGATAAAGTCGCCGTTCTTTTCAAAGTAAATCGGCAGGTATTCCATGGTTTCGGCATCGAAAAGCTTGGCTCCGGCGGCCTTTACGGTGTAGGTCAGCTTGTAGGTTTTGGTAGTCGAAAGGTTAACGGTGTAAATAAAATTGCCGAAATCGCTCTTGCGGTAGGTGGCACGGACCTCGGTTTCCTTGTTGTCAACGTAATAAACATCGCTGAAAAGCTCATCATAGCTAATATTTGAGTTGAGCCAGTCGAAATCGGCCTTAACGCCGTCAACATACTGCGGCTTTTGGTCGGCAACGTATATTTTACCGCCGTTGGCAACGTATTCCTTAAGCAGCTTCACCGTCGAGGAATCCATGCACAGCATTTTCGGTATAATTATCACATCGTATTCGCAAAGCCCCATTTTCAGCTTTTTGCCGTTGACGCTTCCGTGTCTTTCGAGCAGCCATTCATCAATATAATGATGAAGAACATGAGCGGCGCCCAGCTTTTCGCCCAATGCGACAAACGGATCGTTGTAGTCCTTGGTAGAATTGCGATCCTCGCGGCGGTTGAAGGTAAGATAGGTCGAATGAATCGGGTGAATTATACCGACATTTACCTGCTCCTTGCTGTTAGAAAGCATGTAGCCGAGGCGGGTGAAGTAATCGTTGAAGTGACGGAATTCGTTAAACCATGGCGTATGCTCCGAAAAATGATGCGGGTAGTCGCGCTTGCGCTGGCCGCGAATGGAATAGGGCAGAAGATGCTGGCAGGTAAGGTTAACGCCGTTCACATACTGCCATTCGGCTATTCGTTTGAGCTCTGAGGGCAGAACGTCCCAGCCGGTGCAAGCAAAGGTTTCGGTCAGCGCGTGCTTTTTACCGAGCTGTTGTGCGGCAGACGAAAGCTGGCGCGGCGATATTTCCGTGCCTATGTTGCGGCCGAGCCAGTCGATGCCGGGTATGTGCTCGTATTCGTAAAAAGGCATAATTCCGGCACAGCACCACATCTGTCCCGCAAAGCTGCTCTCCTCTACCGCGTGTCCGGTGATTTGGCAGTTGTGCGCGTCGCACCAGTCGTATATGCGCTTGATGAAGTTGTTGGTGAACAGCTCGTTCATCAGCTTCCAGTAGCGGAAACGGAATTCATATGCGCCCTCGCCCTCGACGAACAGATAGCCCAAGCCGTCGGCAATATCGTAGTTATAACGCTTTTTAAATTCGAGGTCGATAAGCGGCGTGTAGGCGGTTTCATAGCGGAAATATTGCGGCTCATCGGTGAAAAAGCCCAGCATAGCATTGCCGAAATCGTCCTTGAAATGTTCGTAATACTTTTCGTGCGTTTCGTGTATGAATTTATCGACTATCTCGGGGTTGAGAATATCAACCACCGATGAATTCTGCTTGTCGTAAACGCAGATATACTCATCGGCGCCGCAATTTTCGGTTACTCTGACAAGCTTGTCGTCCTTGAGAATGTAGACATATCTTGCGGCGGTGTCGAATTCGGTTTTTTTCTCATGCAGTAAATAATGCTCCCAGTTGTTTTGGTCCTCCAAAAGCTTCATTCCGGCAAAGCCGCTCGGCCAGCCGTTTTCGTCGTAGCACCAGGCGTTCATGCCCTGCTTTTTGGCTT
>CAYWMF010000159.1:0-4575 GCA_964459175.1 uncultured Oscillospiraceae bacterium | reverse complement strand
CCAAAAAGACAAGTGACAAAATACGTATTATTTTCATGTTTTCTCCTAATTATTCAAGCGGCAGAACTACCCTCTGCTCGCGGATTTCGTGAATTTCGGCCTCAACGCCGTATACCTCGCGAATAAGCTCCGAGCTCACACAGCTCGCATCACCCGATGCGAAAAGCAAATTGTCCTTCAAAAAAATGAGCTTGTCGGCGAAGCGCAGCGCAAGGTTCAAGTCGTGCAGTGACACAACGACCGAAATGCCCAGCGATGCGACGGTACGCAGAATTTTCAGCGTTTCAAGGCTGTTTTTCAGGTCAAGATTGCAGGTCGGCTCATCAAAAAGCAACACCCGCGGCTGTTGAGCCAGCGCCCGCGCAACGGCGACCTTTTGTTGTTCGCCGCCCGAAAGCTCACTGACATCACGCTGTGAAAGCGCGGAAAGCGACAGCCTCTCCAGCACTTCGCCGACGATTTCGAGATCGCGCGCGGCGGCCTCCCACTTGATATACGGCAATCGCCCCAAAAGCACCGCGTCGAACACACTGCCGCGGGCAAACGAGATTTTTTGCGGCACATAACCCATCAGCCGCGCCAGCTCGCCGCGCGGCAGGCCTTTTGTGCTGTGCCCGTCCAAAAACACATCACCGTCATGCTTCAAAATGCGGTCAAGGCATTTTAAAAGCGTGGATTTGCCGGCGCCGTTTACGCCGAGCACCGCGGCAATCTCACCGTCACGCACATCAAACGACACATCACGCAAAACCGCGCGGTCGCCGTACGAAAACGAAAGCTTTTTCACACTAAGCAAGCCCGCTTCCCCCTTTCGCTCTGAGTAGCAGATACAAAAACATCGGTCCGCCGAACAGCGCTGTAACAGCGCCGACCGGCAGTGAAATGCCCTTCAGCACCACCCGCGCGATAATGTCGCTCAACAGCAAAAGCCCCGCGCCGGCCAGCGCCGATGCCGGCAGTAAAAATCGATTGTCGCCGCCGATAATGCGCTTCATGCCCTGCGGCGCGACCAGTCCGACAAAGCCGATAATACCGAGGAACGACACGCACACCGCGCAGACAAGCGACGAAAACAGCAGACTGAAAAAACGTACCGTTTCGGTGCGCACGCCGAGGCTTTTTGCGGCCTCATCGCCCACGGCAAGAGCGTTATAGTCATGGCGCTTAGAGAAAAAGTACACCGCCGCCACCGATACTGTAGCGGCCATGATGCCGTTTTCCCCCATATCGGCGCGCCCGAGATCGCCAAATGTCCAAAAAACCGCCGCGGCTACCTGTGTATCGAGCGCAAAATATTGAAGTATAGTGGTGCCGGCCGAAAACAGCGACCCCATGGCAACGCCCGCCAGTACCACTGTTTCGGAGGAAAATTTGCGCCTGCCTGCCATTGCCAGAATGATAAGCGTCGAAATCAGCGCGCAGACAAAGGCACATATTGTCACGGTGTAGGGGCTTGAAATGCTGACGGCATCGCCATGCGTACTGTGAAACGCGCCGGCGCCCAGCAGTACAATAGCAAAATTTGCGCCGAACACCGCGGCATTGCTGACCCCCAGCGTAGAGGGCGACGCCATCGGATTTTTCAGCACATTCTGCATAACACAGCCTGCCAGCGCCAATCCGACGCCCGCGATAATTGCGGCAAGCACACGCGGCAGGCGGATATTCAGCACAATAACCGCGCCGCCGCCCTTGCCGAAAAGCGCCCTTATAACCTCGTGAAACGGCATATTCGATGCGCCGACGCTTATGCTTACCAGCGCCAGCACCAAAACCGCCGCCGCCAGCGCCGCCAGCAAAAAAATCTTTTTGGCCTGTGCGCGGCGGTATTTTTTTACGTTTTCGTTCATATGAGCTCCAAAAAAGGCATATACGGATAACCGTATATGCCTTGTGACATATAATTTGTTTGCGGTGAAAATAGCTTATGCCGTGCGGGCGAGCTTGTGCTCACGCCGATTTTAAGCTTCGCTTGCTATGCTTTCGAGCAGCTTCAGCGCGTCGTCGAGCATTTCGTTGACGCTGACGCCGGCTATGCCTGCCACAAAATTGTTGCATCGATTGGCGGGAATGAGGATTTTTGCCGCGCCGCTTTGTGCGACCGCCAGCGCCATGGCCGGGGTTATCTCGCCCAGCATCGAATCGGCAATGACTATTCCGATAGGCCCTACAATGACATCGGCATTGCGGCAGTTGACAACAACGGCATTTTCGCCTGTGGCGCAAAGCTTCGCGCCGCCCTTCATCATGGCGGCGGTGGCGGTGGTATTGGTGCCGACCGCGACAATCTGCGCATTTTCAAAGCGCTGTGCTATCGACTCGCAAAGCTGTCGCCCCAGCTTGCCACCCTGACCGTCTATAATAAGTACCCTCATGTCAATCCTCGCATTTATAATAAAGCTCGCATTTTTCGCGTATGCCGAAAGCGTTAAAATACGCTTCCTCCAGCGGAATCCAGCGGCTTTCAAACATTTTTGCCGCCGTCTCGCCGTTTCTTTTGATTATTCGCCGCATTTGCGCTTCCGGCGAAATGTCCATAAAAATGCGCAAATCGTAATGCTGTGCCAGCTCGCGGTGACAGCAGTACGACCCCTCGACCACTGCCAGAGGCTTTGGCTCTACCATAATCGGCGGCTTAAAGCCTGCGCCGTGCGCGTCATAGGGGCGGTACGAAAACCGCTTTTTCGCCTTGAGCGGCAAAAGCACCTCGCTCAAAAAGCGCTCATGATCCACATTTTCACCCGGCGCGGCGTAACGTGCGCTTGTGCGCTGTTCGGGGCGCAGAAAAAAATCGTCCATGTGGATAACATTACAGCTTGTGCGCCGCTCCAGTGTAGCCGCCAGCGTGGTTTTGCCGGCGGCGCACCGACCGTCAACGGCGATAATTATCTGCTCGCGGCAAAGCCCGTTTGCCGCGGCGATTATTTCATCAAGCATAAATTATTGCGGATTTACGCTGTAGTTGGGCGCTTCCTTGGTGATATAAATATCGTGCGGATGCGATTCCTTGAGACCCGCGCCGGTAATTCTGACAAACTGCGCGTTCTTTTGAAGAGCGGTGACATTATGCGCGCCGCAATAACCCATACCGCTTCTGAGGCCGCCCATAAGCTGATAAACCGTGTCGGACAGCGTTCCCTTGTAGGGCACACGACCCTCGACTCCCTCGGGAACCAGCTTTTTGTTGTTCTCCTGGAAGTATCTGTCGCGCGAGCCGCACTGCATGGCGCTGATGGAGCCCATGCCGCGGTAAACCTTGAAGCTTCGACCCTGATAAATTTCGGTATCTCCGGGGCTTTCCTCACAGCCGGCAACCAGCGAGCCGACCATTACAACGTCCGCACCTGCGGCAATGGCCTTGGTAATATCGCCGCTGTACTTAACGCCGCCGTCGGCAATAACCGGAACGCCGTGCTTTTGAGCAACGCAGGCAACGTCATAAACCGCGCTGATCTGCGGCACACCTATACCCGAAACCACGCGTGTTGTGCAGATAGAGCCGGGGCCTATGCCGACCTTGACAGCGTCCGCACCTGCCGCGATAAGCTCCTCGGCGGCGGCGGCAGTTGCAATATTGCCCGCGATAATCTGCATTGTGGGGAATTTGGCTTTAACCTTTGCCACGGAATTTATAATATTCTGCGAATGTCCGTGTGCGGAATCCAACACCAGCACATCGGCGCCGGCTTCGATCAGTGCGGCGGCGCGCTCCAGCACGTCGCGGGTGGCGCCGATTGCCGCGCCGCAGATAAGGCGACCGGCCTCGTCCTTGGCGGAATTGGGGTATTTAACCGCTTTTTCGATATCCTTTATGGTGATAAGTCCCTTTAAGCATCCGTTCTCATCAACCAGCGGCAGTTTTTCGATACGGTGCTTTGACAAAATTTCCTTTGCCTGCTCGAGCGTTGTTCCGACGCCGGCGGTTACAAGGTGATCCTTGGTCATGACATCCTCAATGCGCATGTTGTGGTTTGTCAAAAAGCGCATATCGCGGTTGGTCAGTATGCCCACAAGCTTGCCGTCGCGGCAAATCGGCACACCGGAAATGCGGTATTTGCCCATAAGCTCGTCGGCCTCGTAGACATAATTGTCGGGAGAAAGGAAAAACGGATTGACAATAACGCCGTTTTCGCTTCTTTTTACGCGGTCAACCTCCTGCACCTGAGCTTCGATTGACATATTTTTGTGAATTATGCCGATACCGCCCTCGCGCGCGATGGCAATAGCCATACGGCTTTCGGTGACGGTGTCCATCGCCGCCGTCATCAGGGGGATATTCAGCTTGATTTTTGCGGTAAGATGCGTTTCGAGATTAATATCGGCGGGCAAAATATCACTTTTGGCAGGTATAAGCAATACGTCGTCAAAGGTGAGCCCCTCCTTGAGAAATTTTTCGCTGTAAACGTCGTTGACCATTTAAGCACCATCCTTATCTTTATTTTTTTATTAAATCAATTATTTCAATGTTAAATTCGCTTTTGAGCATTTGCCCCAGCTTGCAAACCGGCAATCCCACAATATTGAAGAAATCGCCCTCGATAGCCTCCACAAAAATGCCCGCCGTGTCCTGAATTC
>CAYWMF010000158.1:0-4581 GCA_964459175.1 uncultured Oscillospiraceae bacterium | reverse complement strand
CGGCATGTTAAGGGGAAAACTCTAAGATAAGGCAAACGGCATGTTTTATATAAAACTGTGGATTAAATTGTAAACTTACTTTCATCTATAGAAACGACAAGCAAAACATAGTCATTCTCGGATTAGAAAATTATTTATACGCATGAAAAAACTTCAATTTTACTATTGACAAATAGGTGAAGATGTGATATAATATTACCAACTTAGTAGGTAGGTAATATTTGATAACAGATACGCGATACCGATACTTGACAAGCGGTATTTGATACCGACGCCCGATAACTAATATCAGACACCCGATTTCGGTATCCATACCTAATACTAAGAATTTGTTTTACGGCGAGGAACGCTATGAGATTTTATTTTGAAGCGCTTTTGCGCGCGAATTTCCGATTCGGTCGAATGTGACAAAGGAGAGGCTTTGACATTAAAAACTGAATTTTTTTGAACGAGAGGAAATTAATTATGGCATATAAATTTGAAACACTTCAGCTTCATGTGGGACAGGAGACTCCCGACCCGGCGACCGACGCACGCGCGGTGCCGATTTATCAGACGACATCGTATGTTTTTAAGAATTCCGCTCATGCGGCGGCGCGCTTCGGGCTTGAGGACGCCGGCAATATATACGGCCGCTTGACCAACTCCACGCAGGAGGTGCTCGAAAAACGGGTTGCGGCTTTGGAGGGCGGTGTTGCGGCGTTGGCGACGGCGTCGGGCGCAGCGGCGATAACCTATACGCTTGAGGCGTTGGGGCAGAACGGCGGCCATTTTGTGGCGCAAAAGACTATATATGGCGGCAGCTATAACCTGCTGGCACACACGCTGCCGAGCTTCGGCATTACCGCAAGCTTTGTTAATATTCACGACCTTAAAGAAGTCGAGGCGGCGATTCGCGATAATACCCGCGCGATTTATATCGAAACCCTCGGCAATCCAAACAGTGATATACCCGATATTGATGCTCTGGCCGAGCTGGCACATAGGCACGGCCTGCCGTTGGTGGTTGATAATACCTTCGGAACGCCGTATCTTATCCGCCCGATCGAGCACGGAGCCGATATAGTGGTTCACTCGGCGACCAAGTTTTTGGGCGGTCACGGCACAACCTTGGGCGGCATTATTGTTGATTCCGGCAATTTCGACTGGGCGGCGAGCGACAAATTTCCTGCCGTTTCAAAGCCTAATCCCAGCTATCATGGCGTATCCTTTACGGCGGCGGCAGGCAAGGCGGCATTTGTAACCTATATCCGTGCGATTCTTCTGCGTGATACCGGCGCGGCGATTTCGCCGTTCAATGCGTTTTTACTGCTCCAAGGAATTGAAACGCTGTCGCTGAGACTCGAGCGCCATGCCGAGAACACGAAAAAAGTGGTGGATTTTCTGAGCTCGCACGAGCTGGTGGAGCGAGTAAATCATCCGTCGCTGCCCGACCATCCGGATAACGCGCTGTACAAAAGGTATTTTCCGAACGGCGGTGGCTCTATTTTCACCTTTGAAATCAAAGGCGGCGTAGAACAGGCGCATAAATTCATAGATAATCTGAAAATCTTCTCGCTTCTGGCGAATGTGGCCGACGTTAAAAGCCTTGTTATACACCCGGCGACCACAACGCACAGCCAGCTGACTCAAAGCGAGCTTGAGGAGCAGGGGATAAAGCCCAATACAATTCGACTTTCCATCGGTACAGAGCATATAGACGATATAATCGCCGACCTGCAAGCAGGGTTCGACGCTATAAAATAATAGGAGGTATTTATCATGTCATCAATTTACACTTCAGCCGATGCGCTTATCGGCAAAACGCCTCTTTTGGAGCTTTCACACATTGAAAAGCAGTTTGAATTAAAGGCTAAGGTAATAGCCAAGCTGGAATATTTCAATCCGGCAGGTTCTGTCAAGGATCGCGTTGCCAAGGCGATGATAGACGATGCCGAAAAAAGCGGAAAGCTTAAGCCGCAGTCGGTTATTATCGAGCCGAC
This sequence comes from uncultured Oscillospiraceae bacterium, assembly GCA_964459175.1. Classification (GTDB taxonomy): domain Bacteria; phylum Bacillota; class Clostridia; order Oscillospirales; family SIG627; genus SIG627. The sequence continues at coordinate 2,599 of CAYWMF010000158.1, read as the reverse complement.
CTCCGGTAATACCGGTATAGGCCTTGCTTCGGTTGCGGCGGCGAGGGGCTACAGAATAATTATCGTTATGCCGGATACCATGTCGGTTGAGCGGCGGCAGATTATGAAAGCGTACGGCGCCGAGCTGGTGCTGTCGGAGGGTGCCAAGGGCATGAAGGGCGCTATCGCCAAGGCTGAGGAGCTGGCGGCATCGATTCCCGATAGCTTCATTCCGGGTCAGTTTGTAAATCCTGCGAACGCCACGGCTCACCGCGAAACGACCGGCCCCGAAATTTATGAGGACACCGACGGCAAGGTTGATATTTTTGTTGCGGGTGTCGGAACAGGCGGCACGATTACCGGTGTTGGCGAATACCTGAAGTCTCAAAATCCCAATATAAAGATAGTGGCGGTCGAGCCGGCTTCGTCGGCGGTGCTTTCGACCGGCGTTGCGGGTTCGCATAAAATACAGGGCATAGGCGCAGGCTTCGTGCCCGAGGTGCTCAATACTTCGATTTATGACGAGATTATACCGGTTGCCGACAGCGACGCTTTTTCGATCGGCAGGCTTATCGGCCGAAGTGAGGGCATATTAGTGGGTATTTCGTCAGGCGCGGCGGCATATGCCGCGATTGAGCTGGCCAAGCGTTCCGAAAACGTTGGAAAAAATATTGTGGTTTTACTGCCCGATACCGGCGATCGCTATTTGTCAACCGCGCTGTTTGCGGACTGAATAAGGATAAAAAGGGGACGGTGCCATGATGATTTCCACACGAGGCAGATATGCTTTGCGGGTGCTCATCGATCTTGCCGAGCATGACGACGGCGGCTATATCCCGATGCGCGATGTTGTCGAGCGTCAGGAGCTTCCGCAAAAATACCTTGAGCGCATTTTGACGGTGCTCACCAAAAACGGGCTTGTTTCGGGGCTTCAGGGCAGAGGCGGCGGTTATCGTCTCAGCCGTCGGCCGCAGGAATACACGGTTGGCGAGATTCTCCGCCTTACTGAGGGCAATCTTGCGCCGGTATCCTGCCTTGAATGCGGCGCGGCGCCCTGCAATCGTGCGTCCGAATGCCGCACACTGGACATGTGGACGAGCTTTTTTCGAATAACCAACGAATATTTTGACGGCATTACCGTCGCGGATCTTATGAAAAAGGATTCGGCGGTATAATAGGGCTGTTTCGCCGCGCGGCTTATAGGCTTGCACGGCGAAACAGTTATTTTTTGTGAAAATCGGAATAAATATTTACAAGAAGATTTATTAATGTTTAAGAATATGTGCTAACATATATTATAAATGGAGTGTTTATCAATAAATCGCCCAAAGGAAGGCCTATGATACAAGAAATTCTCAAAAAAATAGTGCAGTTTATAGTTAATCCGCGGTTGCTGCTTTGCTGCGGCGTTGCGTGGATTATCACCAACGGCTGGTCATATATCACGCTGGCAATCGGAACTTGGCTGAATATAGGCTGGATGCAGGCGATTGCCGGTGGTTATATCGCTTTTTTATGGGTACCGGGTACGCCGGAAAAGATAATTACCGTCGCGCTAACAATCGCCCTTTTGCGGTGGTGGTTTCCGGAGGATGAAAAAACGCTGGCGGTGCTTAAGGAAATGCACCAAAAGCTCAAAATCAAGCATCGACAGCACAAGGATAAAAAAGCGCAAAAGGCTTCCTCACATGAGGTCGAGGATGATTCCGCAAAATAGGTGATGGAACACGATATTAATACAGATTACAGTACGGAAAAAGGAATAAATTATGAAACTTACAGAACTTTTTGATAGCAAAAAACTTTCACTTTCATTTGAAGTTTTTCCGCCCAAAACCTCGACTGCTTTCGAAAGCGTGAAAAAGGCGACCGAGGAAATCGCCGCGCTTCGCCCTGCGTTCATGAGCGTTACCTACGGCGCCGGCGGCGGAACAAGCAAATACACGCTGGAAATAGCAAAGAATATTAAGGAGCATTACGACGTCCCGACATTGGCACATTTGACCTGCGTTTCGTCCACGCGCGAAACCGTAAAGGAAAAAATAATCGAAATGAAAGCGGCAGGCATTGAAAATGTCATGGCTTTGCGCGGCGATTTGACGCCTGAGCTGGAAAAAAGCGACCGTTCCGCGTGGGCGTATCGCTATGCGATAGACCTGATTCACGAGCTTAAGGTGAGCGGTACGGATTTTTGCATAGGAGGCGCCTGCTACCCCGAAATTCATCCTGAAAGCTCAAATCAAGCGGAGGATATTCGCCATCTCAAGGAAAAGGTCGATGCCGGCTGTTCTTTTCTGACAACGCAGATGTTTTTCGATAACAATTTGCTGTACAATTTCCTTTATAAAATACGCGAGGCCGGCATCACCGTGCCGGTTATTCCGGGCATTATGCCAATTACCAATGCAAATCAGGTCGAACGTGCGATTAAGCTGTCGGGTTCTTTTATGCCTCAGCGCTTCAAGGCGCTGGTGGATCGCTTCGGCTCATCACCCGCGGCAATGAAACAGGCGGGAATAGCGTATGCCACCGATCAAATTATCGACCTTTTTGCAAACGGCATAACTGCGGTGCATGTTTATTCAATGAATAAGCCGGATGTTGCTGCAAAAATTCAGTC
>CAYWMF010000157.1:0-4610 GCA_964459175.1 uncultured Oscillospiraceae bacterium | reverse complement strand
CGTTGCAAGAATTTTTGCTTTTTTCGGAGTACAATAATAAAGCACGAAGTCACCGCTTTGACGGAAACCAAGCGGTGCTAAATCAATGCCCTTTTTTATAAATCCCGAATATGTAATCATTTTGTGCGACCACACTCCTTTGCCGAATTCAAGCTTTTATCTTCAAATTTGCCGTCCGCCAACGGCTTATCAAAACTATTTGCGAACGGCAATTCCGCGGGGGATAGCGGCGCAAGCGGCACGGGTCGCCGACAGGCGAGAGCACCACAAAGCGACCGTGCATTCCGGTGGGCTTTCTGTTGATTTTTACCAACACATGCCCTTTCGGAAGAAGAACAGTTCCTCGAATTTTTTATCCAAGGCTATGCACAAAATCAACGCCGGCTTTGCGGTCGGGTTGAATTGACCGGTTTCGATTGAACTGATTGTATTGCGAGATACACCGACCATATCTGCAAGTTGTTGTTGTGATAAGCCTTTTTCACTACGAGATGCTTTGAGATTGTTTTTTAATATCAGCTTTTCGTTCATAGTCACACCACGCTTTTAATTACAAGCACCACGACAAACGCAACGGCAAAGGCAATTTCGATAATGCCTCAAATGAGATTTCGGCGCTTTTTCAAGTTCTTAAACAGTACAATATTGCTGATGGCTTGCATGCAAAATATACGAGCCGGCCAACCTGTCCGATTTCCGGAATATGAAAAAGCAACTCGCTTGCAAATACCACACACCAATGCTCCTACGAGCATTCCGACTTTTGAGGCAGTTCCGTAAGCAATCATTTCGCGCTCATCGTGCCTGCCCTTGTTTTCTTCTCGGCTCATTTTGAGAATTTCATCTTTATTCATTATATAACTCCGTTTGCCGAGTTTTCTTGGCGCACCTTTATTATACTCATGGCAAAATTACGCACCGTGTGTCAGTTATTGTGCGAGCGGAGGAGCTTTGCGAGGTTTTTGGAAACGTCGGCGAGGTTTTGCGCCGAAAGGGGCTTGGCGTCCTCGAAGCTGAGCGGCGAGGTGTTTATCGAAAAGACGCTTGTGACGCCCAAAGAATAGATTTCGTCGGGGCACAGGCGGGTGTCGCCGCAAATCGCGGTAAGCGGAACGCCGCTTCTTTTACAGCGCTTGGCGATGCCGCAAATCACCTTGCCGCCGAGGGTCTGCGCGTCCAGCCGTCCCTCGCCGGTTATGACCATGTCACAGCCGCAAAGCAGGCGGTCGAAATCGAAAATATCCAGCACAGCCTCGATGCCGCTTTTGAGGCTTGCGCCGACAAAGGCGTTGAGCCCGCCGCCCATTCCGCCGGCGGCGCCGGCACCCGGCAGAAGAGAAATGTCGCGGCCGCTTTTGGCGGTATGCAGAGAGCAAAGGTGCTTAAGGCCGTTGTCCAACAGCTCGACCGCCGCCTCGTCGGCGCCCTTTTGCGGTGCGAAAACATGCGCCGCGCCGTCGGGACCGTAAAGCGGATTGTCGATGTCGCACATTACCTCGAAGCCGACGCCGTGGGTGTTAAGCTTCAGCTCGCTGTCGTCGTAGTCGGCGATATTGCACAGTGTGCCGCCCGTAGGGACGAAGCTTTGCCCGTTTTTGTTGAAAAATTTCATGCCCAATGCTGCCAAAAGTCCGCATGCCATGTCGTTTGTGGCACTGCCGCCGAGACCGAAAACAACCTTGCGCGCGCCGTTTTTTATCGCCGCCAGAGCCGCCTCGCCGACGCCGTAGGTCGTGGCGATGAGCGGGTTTTTGTTGTCTCCGACCAGCGCAAGCCCTGCGTACAACGCCGTTTCGATTATTGCCGTGTCGCCGGTCATGACAAAATAGCTGTCCAGCGGCTTGCCGAAGGGATCATGAACCGCGCAGGGAATTTTCACCGCGCCGTCGCGGCTCAAAAAGCATTGAGCGGTGCCGTCGCCGCCATCGGCGATCGGTAGCTTTACCACCTCAAGCGTCGGGAATTCGGCTTTAAACGCACTTTCGACGATGTCGCAAATTTGCATGGCGCTGAGAGTTCCCTTGAATTTATCCGGCGAAATTATCAGTTTTTTCATCGGTTTCTTCCTCCAAATATGCCTCAAGTCGGTTTATCGGGAAGCCCTTGGCAGAAAAATTGCGCTCGTACTCGGTCATTATGTTGTCCGCCGCAAATTCGCTGTTGTGCAAATCGAAGCAGATGTTGTCCAGCCGAAAGCCGCACTGCGGGAACTGCTCCAAAGAAAAATCAAACAGCGGACGGTTGTCGGTTTTGAAGAAAATACTGCCGTGCGGCGGCAAAATATCCTTGTAGGACTGTAAAAACTGCGGACTGGTAAGGCGGCGCTTGGCGTGGCGCGACTTTTTCCACGGGTCGGAAAAATTGAGATAAATGCGCTCCACCTCGCCCTTTGCGAAGAATTCCGCCAGATTTTCGGCATAGCTGTTACAGTAGACGACATTTGCCGTTCCCGCCGCCAGCGCCTTTTCAAGCGCCAGCACGATAACGTCCTTTTCCTTTTCGATGGCGATGTAATTTATATTCGGGTTGCGGCGGGACAGCTCCACGATAAAATCGCCCTTTCCGCAGCCGATTTCAATGTGAATCGGGTTGGAATTGCCGAAAGTCTCCTGCCATTTGCCCTTGTTTTCCGCGGGATTTTCGCATAAAAGCTCGCGGCAGGCCTCAATTCGCTCGTCCGTGTGTTTTCTTTTTCTTATTCTCATATTATCACTTACATTAAATCCTTTACAAAATATGCGCTTGTGTTGGCGTGCTTGCCGGAAAAGTCGGTAACCGTCAGGCGAACGTAATCGTCGGTGTCCTTGACGGTGAATACCGCCTTGGTGGCCGGCTTGTCGCTGCCCTCGGCGTACACGATTTGGGTGCGGCGAACGCCGGTGTTGAGCACGATATGCGCCGCGGGTGAGCATTCAATGCCGATTTGTCCGTCCTCATACCAAACCTCGTTGATGGTCGGAGCCTGCGAAGCGTAGAAATCGCCGCGTACCAGCGCATCGGTGATGGTCTTGTAATCCAGATTGTCGGCGTTTATAACGGTGAAACCGCCGAAGGAGTCGTTGCGGTAGTTGTGGTTGTCGTCGGTCGAGGTGCAGAAAATATGCTGTCCGCCGCGAAGCATTTCGTCGTATTCCTTTTCGTTATAGTCGTCATAGCCCACCTCGATACAGCCGTAATTGCAAATTTCCATTGCGTTCATGCCCTTGTATTTGCCGTACTCGTTGAGCGTTTCCATCGACCAGGACGGGTGGTTATAGGTTACGAAAAAGCCGTTCTTTCGACCCTCGGCAATCATTTCGTTTATGCATTCGGGGGTGTATTCACGCACAAAATCCGGCTTGGAATCGTCGAATTTTATACGGTCGCGATACTTGGGCGCATTGCCGAACAGATAGTTGGTTCTGTGGTAGCATACCTGTGTCAGATTGTCGGGCTCCAGCGCAATGTAGCACAAATGGCAGGTTTTCACCGTCTGAGGCAGACCGCCGCCACCCTCGTTTATCTCCATTTCGTAGGCATTGAGCGCCAAAAATTTATCGTCGCACAAATCGCTGTGATCCAGCAAAATATCATGGTCGGTGTAGGCGATAATCGAATAGCCCTGCTCCATGTACATTTTTTTGAGCTCCTCGGGGGTTTTGGTACCGTCGGAAATCACCGAATGACAATGCAAATTCGCTTTGTAAAAGGGTTTTTGCGAAGTGAGTAAAATCTTTTTCATGTTAAAATCTCCTTTTAAAATTACATTTTATTCAAGAATGTTTGAGGTTATGTAGTCCACACCCATCGCTGCCAGACGCTCGGCGTCCTCCTTGCGGTCAACCGTCCAGCAGTTAACGGCGATGCCGTTGTCGTGAAGCAGCTTTACGGCTTGCTCGTTCAGCGCGCTGAAATGAATGTCAATGTCCAGCTTGTTTTCGCACAGTGTTTTTATTATTTCGTCGTTTATTTTTTCGCACAAAAACTGCACATCGTTGTTCGGCAACAGCTTTTTGGTGTTTATGCAGTTGGCAAGGTCAAACGAAATAAATATCACGTTTTCAATATAGCCGTCGGCCTTGATTTCGTCCAGCATACGCGCCAGAGCATCCTCGGCAAAGTGATTTTTTATTTCAAGAACGCAGACCTTGTTGTACTTTTTGCAGATATTTATGTATTCGCTCAACAGCGGAATTCGTATATCCCCGCGGGTTTTACTGCCGTCCACGTCGGGCAGCACAATGTCCTTGAGGGCGGAATAGTCGCTTGTCTCGACGTTTACGTCGATTGTGCCGCCGGACACTCTCAACGTCGTTTCGTCATGAATAATGACGAATTTGCCGTCCTTTGTCACGTGAACGTCGGTTTCCACACCGTAATAGCTTCGGTTGCCTGCCGCGACAAACGCCGGATTGGTATTTTCCTTTTCAAGTCCGCTGACGCCGCGATGCGCCACCATTTTGGTGTTAAGACTGTTGATTTTTACGGTATCCATTTTGTTGTCCTTCCTTTGAAATTTTATTTTAAATCGGTTTGTTGATTGGAATTCGGAATCGCGAATGAAATGGCTACGCAGATGATACGAAGCAACCCCTCAGTCACACTCCGTGTGACAGCGAGCATATGAAATA
>CAYWMF010000156.1:0-4648 GCA_964459175.1 uncultured Oscillospiraceae bacterium | reverse complement strand
AAAAACGAGCAAAAGTATTGCAGAATGGAAGACCAGATAAAATAAATAGATATATAACGGTAAAGCACAAAATTCTTTTTTTGAATTTTGTGCTTTATGTTTTTTGTAAAATATTAAAAAATTCCAAAACATATTGAAAAAAACGCAATATTGTGATATTAAAAAAGGAACTGAATCACCGAAACGGTTCCTTTTCTTTTTTTAATACGTTTATTTTTGTTCACAATATCGGTGAGAACTATGGTTGAATTTTTTAGGAATTTGTGTTATAATTATTATGCGAAGGCAGATTTTTCGAAAATAACAAACGGAGCAAAAAATGAAAAGAAAATATTTGGAACAAGATGTATATGAAGCGTTTCGACAACGAATGAAGCTTATATTCGAAGAGTTTGACAACATATATGTTTCTTTTTCCGGCGGTAAGGACAGCGGACTTTTGCTGGAAATGGTTTTGGATTTTAAACGCGAGTATTATCCGGACAAAAGAATAGGTGTTTTTCATCAGGATTTCGAAGCTCAGTATTCCGTTACGACGGAATATGTCGAGCGCACCTTTGAGCGCATAAAGGACGAGGTTGACCCGTATTGGGTTTGCCTGCCGATGGCTACCAGAACGGCGCTCAGCAGCTACGAAACCTATTGGTACCCGTGGGATGATACCAAGGAGGAGGTATGGGTGCGCCCCATGCCGCAGCATCCGTATGTCATAAATTTGCAGAACAATCCCATGACCACTTACCGCTATCGTATGCATCAGGAGGATTTGGCAAAGCAGTTCGGCAGATGGTACAGGACGGCGCATAATAACAAAAAAACCGTTTGCTTGCTTGGTATGAGAGCCGAAGAGTCACTTCAGCGTTACAGCGGCTTTCTCAATAAAAAATACGGATATAATGGTGAATGCTGGATAACCAAGCAGTTCAAAAATGTCTGGTGCGCATCGCCGATTTACGACTGGAGCAACAGCGATGTTTGGCACGCGATAAGCATTTTCAACTGTGATTACAATAAGCTTTACGATCTGTTCCACATGGCGGGCCTTACGCCGGATCAGATGCGCGTTGCATCGCCGTTCAATGATTACGCCAAGGAAAGCCTTAATCTTTACCGTATAATCGACCCAGGTATATGGCTGAAGCTTGTCGCCAGGGTGCGAGGCGCCAATTTCGGCGCAATTTACGGCAGGACTCGCGCTATGGGCTATCGCGGGCTCAATTTGCCGGAGGGGCATACATGGAAATCCTATACGCATTTTTTGCTGGATACATTGCCGCCGCGGCTTCGCAACAGTTATATCAAAAAGTTCAATACCTCAATTGAATTTTGGCATAACACCGGAGGCGGTCTGGACGCAAAAACGATCGAGGAGCTTCGCGAGCACGGATATAATATCCGCTTGAACGGAGTGTCAAATTATACCATCAAGCATCACCAGCGCGTTATTTTCGTTGGACCCATTCCGGACAATACGGACGATATAAGATCGACCAAGGATATTCCGAGCTGGAAGCGTATGTGCTTTTGCATACTCAAAAACGACCATATTTGCCGCTTTATGGGCTTCGGATTGACGCGGGAACAGCAAAGACGCATTGATGTTTTGACAAAAAAATACAGCAAGGTAGGAGAAGATAATGAGTGATTATAAGAGCCCCGTTTACAACGTAATTTCTGTCCCGATTGAAAAAATAATGCCCAACAACTATAACCCGAATGCCGTTGCGCCGCCGGAATTGAAGCTTTTGTACGAAAGTATTCGTGAGGATGGCTATACAATGCCGATTGTCTGCTATTATTCCAAGACCAAGGATTTGTATATTATTGTTGACGGCTTTCACCGTTACCGCATAATGCTGGATTACCCGGATATATACGAGCGCGAAAACGGTATGTTGCCGGTTTCGGTTATAGATAAACCGCTGGATTACAGAATGGCCAGTACCATACGCCACAACCGTGCTCGCGGTTCGCATGATGTTGATTTGATGAGTAATATCATTCGCGAGCTGCATGAGCTGGGCCGCAGTGACGAATGGATTTCCAAACAGCTCGGCATGGAAAAGGACGAAATACTGAGATTAAAGCAAATTACCGGTCTTACCGAGCTTTTCAAGGATGTAAAATTCGGAACGGCATGGGTGCCCGACGAGGATGACGACCAGGAAGAAACTTTGCCGCCGATCGACGATATAGACGAATAGCATGTAAATTGTCGAATTTTGTATTTACAAATCGAAATAAATATGCTACAATATATCAAAGACCTAAATTTATTCAAATAACCCAAGCGAGGAAACGAAATGATTAAAGATTTACAAAATGAGATTTTAAAGCTCAAAAAGGAAAAGGATTTTTGCATACTTGCACACAGCTATCAAGGAAAGGAAATAACCGAAATTGCTGATTTTGTAGGTGATTCGTTCCAGCTCAGCGTTATGGCGAGCAAGGCACCGCAGAAGAATATGCTGATGTGCGGCGTGCGCTTTATGGCTGAAACCGTGAAAATTCTTTCGCCCGAAAAAAATGTTTATTTGTCAAACCCTTCGGCGGGATGCCCGATGGCGGAGCAGATGGACAAGGAGCTGATAAGCGATTTTAAGGCGAAAAATCCGCAATATACCGTGGTTTGCTATATAAACACCACCGCCGAACTTAAGACGGTTTGCGATGTTTGCGTGACCTCGTCGTCGGCACTGAAAATTATGAAAGCGTTGCCGCAAAAGGATATTCTGTTCATTCCGGATTGCAACCTCGGCGATTATGTTGCAAAATCCGTTCCGGATAAAAACGTATTCCTCTTGCAGGGCGGCTGTCCGGTTCACGCTTCTGTCACCGAAGCCGAGGTGCTCTCCGCGAAGGCGACACACCCCGACGCGCTTGTTCTGGTTCATCCCGAATGTACGCCGCGGGTTGTGAAGCATGCCGACTATGTGGGCTCAACCTCCGGTATTGTGGATTTTGCGCGTAAGAGCGATAAAAAGGAATTCATTATCGGCACCGAGATAAGCATAGCCGAGCATTTGCAATACGAATGCCCCGAAAAGCGCTTTTACTATCTTTCCAAAAAGCTTATTTGTCCCAATATGAAGCTTACCACCTTGCCGGATGTTTATAATGTCCTTAAGGGCGAGGGCGACGAAATCGTTATGGATGCAGATACGCTTTCAAAGGCTAAAAAATGTATTGATAAGATGATAGAGCTCGGATAAAAATTACGGCCACACCTCCGTGTGGCCGAATATTTTTTAATTTACTATTGACGATATCACGATACCGTGATATGATATATTTGAAAACGTAAGTGGGGAACGTATGCCTGTTTTATCGCGATTTTAAGGGATTATTATTAAATGTATTTTTTGCAAAGTGAGCATAATCCGCCGCATATTCATGCAATATATAATGAAGATGTTGCCGCTGTAGATTTTATGACCGGCGAAGTTCTTGAGGGATATTTGCCGCAAAAGGCGATGGAAATGGTTCAAGAATGGATTGCAATAAACAGAGATGATTTGAAATTAATTTGGGAGACACAAGAATTTAAGAGCTTGCCACCATTGGAATGAGGTATATGTATGTTTCATAAAATAAAAAATGCATTTACGCTGCCTAACTTTAATTTGAGCGTTCAGTTTGCCGAGGGTGTTACAAAAATTTATGATTTAAAGCCCTTATTTGAAAAAATTCCTGCTTTTAAAATGCCGGAGAAAGACAAAATATTCGAAAACGTGAGCGTTGATGTGGGCGGATACGGAATTGTATGGAACGATGAGCTTGATTTGTCCTGCGATGAATTGTGGGAAAACGGTATAGAAGTAAAAACGCCTTTTGACGGTTTAATTGCATTTTCCGATGCTACCGAATTATGGGGACTTAATGAAAGCACACTTCGCAAAGCAATTTGCTACGGAAAGCTTGTGAACGGTGTTGATGTCTGCAAGTTCGGAAAGCAATGGGTTGTGTCAATGGATGCAATGAAGCGAGAATACGGAAATATTACGGAGCATTAAATACAATGGGGCTGTCTCAGCGAGACGGCCATTTCTCTAATGTGCAATTAAGGAAAATTTTGCTTTGCAAAATCTATCATTCATTTGAAAAATGCTGTTCTTAGCGCCATAGGCGCATCAAGGGAAAGGCTTCAAGTAGAATATAACAAACGGCTGTCTCAGCGAGACAGCCGTTTTTGTATTTAGTCAAGTTCAAATGCGCCGGTGTAGAGCTGGTAATATTTACCGTGCTCCTCAATTAGCTTATCATGACTGCCACGCTCGATGATTCGGCCGTGCTCCAAAACCATGATAACATCGGAATTGCGAATGGTGGAAAGACGGTGTGCAATGACAAAAACCGTTCTGCCGTGCATCAATGCGTCCATTCCCTTTGAAACAATGGCTTCGGTGCGGGTGTCTATACTGGAGGTGGCTTCGTCCATAATCATTACCGGCGGGTCGGCAACGGCCGCGCGGGCGATGGAAATAAGCTGTCTTTGACCCTGTGACAGACCGGAGCCGTCGGCAGAAAGCACAGTGCTGTAGCCGTCAGGCAGCATTCGTATGAAGCTGTCGGCGTTGGCAAGCTTGGCGGCGGCGATACATTCTTCATCGGTCGCATCCAGCTTACCGTAGCGGATATTTTCCATAAC
>CAYWMF010000155.1:0-4667 GCA_964459175.1 uncultured Oscillospiraceae bacterium | reverse complement strand
GCTCAAAAAGCCGGTAAGCGCAATGCTTTTCATAGTCTGCGCGGCGGTTTTGGTAGCAATTGTTTTCGCGGCGGTAAGCTTTTTGCATAGGGAACCCGAGCACAACAGCGATCCCACCCCTACGTTTAACGAGTCTGATAGCAATCCCACATCGCACGAACAGCCGTCCGTTCCCGCCGAAAACGGCGCGGTGGACGAGCCGTTACATAACGATGATGATGAAATACAGCATGAGCAACCGCTTCAGACGCCTTCCGAAAACACCGAAAACGAGGATATAAAAACCGATGCGGAGCCCGAGCCGATGCCGCCAACTGAGCCCGAACGGCAGGAGCCGGTAAAGGAACAGCCCAAAGAACAGCCGTCTGTGCCGACTTATTCGGCAGCCGACGACCCGGCGGCGCATATTCCGCAAACGGCCGATGCCGAGTGGAATATGATACTCGTCAACCCGTGGAATAAGCTTCCCGACGACTTTGAAGTAAAGCTCACTCAGCTCAAAAACGGCCATTCCGTTGATGAGCGTGCTTATCCCGACCTTCAGCAGATGATGGACGACGCGCGTGCCGCAGGGCTTGCTCCGATTATTTGCTCATCTTACCGCACCAACGCCAAGCAGACCACATTGTTTACAAATCAAGTTAACAGTTATCTTTCCCGTGGCTACGAGTATGATGATGCAATAGCCGAGGCAGGCAAATGGGTAGCTGTGCCCGGAACCAGCGAGCACCAAACCGGTCTGGCGGTGGATATTGTGGCAACAAGCTACCAAATTCTCGACGAGGCACAGGAGGACACCGCAGAGCAAAAATGGCTGATGGAAAATTCCTACAAATACGGCTGGATACTTCGGTATCCCTCGGATAAGAGCGAGCTTACCGGTATTTATTACGAGCCGTGGCATTACCGCTATGTCGGTAAGTCGGCCGCACAGGAAATTTATGAAAAGGGCATTTGCTTCGAGGAGTATTTGGCAATTATCAATATTGAATAACAGTTAAAAAGCGGTTGAGCGTTTTGCTCAGCCGCTTTGATTTTTTCGACAGTTGTAGATTTTACATAGTAAAAGTTTTTGATTGAACATTAATTTAACGCATGGCACAGCTTTTTTAAAAGTAGCTTACCCGTATGCGTTTGCCCATTTTTTTGAGGCAATGCACAAGCTCGTTTATAATCTGCATTTTTATGTTGAAATTTATCGGAAGATTGGGATTTTGGTGCGCCGGATTGACGGCTCTGCCGACAAAAAGGCTTATATCCGTTGCTTCCTCGAAAAGTGTTCGCGCAATGGAAGATGCGCCGTCGTGCTTGTAGCACCAGTTTGAATAGGATTCGTTATCCTCAAGGTAGTCTTTTGCGTATTCTAAAACACGATTGACGGTTACAATGCCCTCGGTTACCAAATCCACACCCTCAATTCTGCTCATTGCGGGGATTTCTTCGTCATCAGACGGCAACATCGTCAAGGGTTTGTCGAGGTATTCCGCGGCTATTTTGGCTGTGGTTCCGCCACAGACAATGTGCTTGCCCTGCTTAGAAAAGAACAGCGACATCATTTTTGTGCAGTCGTCACGGTTCGACGGCGGGCCGATAACAACATTGACCTGTTCGCGAGTACGCATATACACCGTCAGGGCGGTGGTGTCGTCAAACGGCTTGCCGCCGTAGCGCTGATAGCATTCGTCCAGCAAAATGGTATTTAGCGTTTTGGCTGAAAAACCGGCCAGACACAGCGGTGCCATATATTCGGCAATATTGTCGCGTCCCCACTTTAATTCATAGCTCATGCCTTTGCCGACACCGGCATTGTCGGCGCCGTCACTCATAGTGATGATGACATCGCCCTTTTTCAGCTGTATCTGGGTCGATTCGATAAGCTTTTCCTCAATCGTGGTTGAAGCAAAGCTGAGCGGCAGCTGTTCGCCGTCGCGTATGACAATGATTCCGGGGTTGTCGTACTGTATTATATGCGCAAGCCCTGTCGGTGAAATGTTTATAACAGTAAAGGTGGAATACGCCAGCTTGCGCACCGAGCATACCGGCAGCGCTTCGGCGACGGCGTGAACGCAGTAGGTCAAGGGCAGATTTTCGGCCATCATGCGGGAAATTATCGTCGAGGTTAGGGTTGACAGAATGCAGGCTTTGACGCCACTGCCCAGTCCGTCCGCCAGCACAAGAACCACTGAGCCGTCGGGACGTTCGATTTTTTCGATATGGTCGCCGCAGAGCATTTCACCGTTTTTTGTAATGCTTTGATAGCCGATATCGGCGTAAAGGCTTTCAATCATCGGAAATCGTCTCCTTCAAATGCTCCAGCGCTATCAGGGTATCGGCGGCTGTTTCGCCTAACAGTGAAGCAATGTCCTGAACGATTTTAAGCTGCTTTTTTGCCATATCGTCGGCTATGCTCACCGCCTGATTTCTGACCTCCATTTTCTTTTCCGCTCTGTCCATTTCCTCAGAAACGTCGTGCATAAGGCAGATGAAAAGATGTGCTTCGCTGTTGTAAATTACGGTGCGGTCCACATAACAGCCGTATTCGGCAAGATAGGTTCGCTCGTCGGAAACGATTTTCTTTTTGTCGCGCACCTTTTCGAACAGCTCGGGCTCCATTATGCGGCTGATATTTTCACCCAGTATATCCTTTTCACTGCGTATGTGCAGCATTTTTCCGGCAACGGGGTTTATGCGCTGTACCTCCAAATCATCGTTAAGCACGATAATGGCGTTGGGCGAATTGACAACGACTGCGTCGGAAAAGCTTTCCGCCTTTTGCATCATGTACGGCAGACACATCGAAAGCTCGGCCTTGCCGTGTATGACGGCAATGGCCTTTTCACGGCAGGTGTTATAGCCGCAGGAGCCGCAGTTGAGCTGATCCTCGGGCCTTTTTTTGTCCATTTTCAAAAGCGTTTCGGTAATCTCTTTTTCGGACGGAGTGTGCGCAAATAGGCTTATCGGCGTAATATTTTTGTGGCATTTGTCGCTTTGCGGCTGACATACGGCAAAGTCATTTTCGGGCGCATAATGCACAACCTGCGAATAATTGTGCGCGAAGGTGTCGTGGTGATGCTTTACCATGACCGGGCCGCCGACACAGCTTCCCTCACAGGCCGACATTTCGATAAAGCAGCGCTGAAGTGTGCCGTTTTTGACCTCTTCAAGCACGGCAAGGCATTTTTCGACACCGTCCACCGAAAAATATGTATATTCCGTGTTCTTTTCCATGCTGTTGAGTATTCCGCCGGTTATCGGGAAAAGCCGCGCCTTTCCGCCCTCGCGGCTGTCCTCGGATGGGCAAAGAACGATATTTTCGGCTTGAAGCCAGTCGTCAAGTTCCTCAAAAAGCAATACAGCATCGGCAAGGCTTGATTCCTCGGCCTCGGATTTTTTGGCTATGCACGGACCGATAAACACGGTTTTCGCTTCGGGATGGCGGCGCTTTATATCGGCACAATGCGCCTCCATCGGGGTGAGCACCGGCGCCAGCGCAAACAGCGCGTCGGGCGAATGCTTTCTGATTAATAGATTTATGCTCGAACAGCAGGACGAAATCATGACATTGGGCTTTTCTTCATTGAGAATGCGCTCGTATTCCTTTTTTACAATTGTAGCGCCGACAGCCGTTTCCTCCGCACCGGCAAAACCAAGCTTTTTCAGAGCCGCTTCAAGCGCATCTATGCCGACTCCGGGATAATTTGCGGCAAAGGACGGCGCTATGCTGGCGTAAACCGTGTCTGTCATCAGCATTACGCGCACCTTTTCCATATCGCTGGAAATCTGTTTGGCGTTTTGCGGACAGGCTGCAAAGCATCGGCCGCACAAGATACATTCGTTTTCAACAACATGCGCTTGACCTGCCGAAAATTTTATGGATTTTACCGGGCAGTGGCGTATACATTTGTAGCAGTTTTTGCAGTTTGATTTTTTGAGGCGGAGAATTTCTCCCATGATTTCACTCCTTGACGAAAGACTATGGTTTCACTGTTTGCAATATGAAGCAAAAATGCTTGGTTTGCAAGGCTTTTCTGCGTATATTATACTATTTATTCGTCAAAAAGTCAATGGATTTTTTTGTATATGAGCATTAAACGCCGTATTCGGTTCGGCGAATTATGTGATTTTGATATTTGACGTCCAGCTCGTTGAAATATCCGCTCCAGCCCCAAACGCGGACAATCAGGTTTGAGTAATTTTCGGGGTGCTTTTGTGCATCCAACAGCTTTTCGCGGCTTATGGCGTTGAGCTGTAATTGATGACCGCCGAGCTCGATGAAAATTTTGACAAGCTGTGCAAGCTTTTTCATGCCGTCCTCGTTGCGCAGTACCGTGTCGTGTACTTCTATGGTAAGCGGACCGCCGTTTATAATTTCGCTCATATCATATTTTGTAAAGGACTGTATAACCGATAAAAGCCCGTCGGTTTTGACATCCAGCGAAGGCGAAAAGCTTGAAGCATACGGCTGAAAAGCAAGTCGTCCGTCGGCGGTGGCGGGGCAAGCCTCGCCTTTGAAAATGTATTCCATCGCACTGCCGGTGCCGGCGCGGCAAATACCGCCGAGCCCGTTTTTGGCGTCGGCGCCGTTCATTTTTTGGGAGAAAGCACCCATAATTTCACAGGCAATGTCATCGACATAATTGTCGTTGTTACCCATTTTGGGGCAGGAG
>CAYWMF010000154.1:0-4691 GCA_964459175.1 uncultured Oscillospiraceae bacterium | reverse complement strand
ATACGGATAGGACCCGAGCCGAGAACCAGAATTTTTTCGCGGTCGCTGACGATTGACTCGTTTTCCTGCTCGTAAGTGGAATAGAAGTACGGTACATACGAATCAAACTCGCTGGCGCAGGTGTCAATCATATTATACACCGGCATAATGCCGTTTTGACGGCGGAATTCGAACATTTCCACCTCGTCCATGCCCCAAACCGAGCCGATATATATATCCGAAAAGCCCATACGCTTGGCTCTGTAAAGTGCTTTCGGGTCGCGGGGATTATCGGCTATATCCTTTTCGGCGTCCACGATATTTTTTATGGTATGCAAAAACAGCATATCAATTTTCGTTTGGCTGTAAATCAAGCCCAAATCTATATTTTCGCGAATCAGCGCCGCGATGGCGTGAATGCGGTCGTCGGTGGCACGGCGGATATATTCCAAAAGCTCGTCGGTGGACATGCCGTCGAACTTTTTATTATGCAGATGATAGCATTTAACCTCCAGCGAACGAATTGCCTTCAAAAGGCTCTCCTCGATGGTTCGGCCGATCGACATAACCTCACCGGTCGCCTTCATCTGTGTGGAAAGACGATTGGAGGCGGTGGCGAATTTATCGAACGGAAAGCGCGGCATTTTGGTGACAACATAGTCCAGTGTCGGCTCAAAGGATGCCGGCGTGTTGGCAAGCTGTATTTCGTCCAGCGTAAGACCCACTGCGATTTTTGCCGAAACGCGCGCTATAGGGTAGCCGCTGGCCTTGGAAGCCAACGCCGAGGAACGCGAAACGCGGGGGTTAACCTCGATGACATAATACTGGAAGCTCTGCGGATCCAACGCGAACTGCACGTTGCAGCCGCCCTCAATCTTCAATTCGCGTATAATTTTGAGCGCGCTGTCACGAAGCATCTGATATTCGCGGTTTGTGAGTGTTTGGCTGGGGCAAACGACGATACTGTCACCGGTGTGGATACCGACGGGATCGACGTTTTCCATATTACAAATGGTAATGGCGGTATCGTTTTTATCGCGCATTACCTCATATTCGATTTCCTTATAGCCGAAGATGCTCTTTTCGACCAGTACCTGATGCACCGGCGAAAGCATGAAGGCATTTTTGGCAATTTCGGCAAGTTCCTCCTCGTTATCGGCAAAGCCGCCGCCCGTGCCGCCCAGTGTGTATGCGGGGCGAAGCACCACCGGGTAGCCGATGCGCCGTGCCGCGGCCTTGGCTTCCTCAATGTTCTTGGTGATTTCGCTGTCCAGCACCGGCTCACCTATGCGCTGACACATTTCCTTGAAAAGCTCGCGATCCTCCGCCATTTCGATACTGTCGATACCGGTACCCAAAATTTCAACCTGGCATTCGTCAAGTATTCCCTTGCGCGCCAGCTGACATGAAAGGTTAAGTCCCGTCTGACCGCCGATACCCGGCAATATTGCATCGGGTCTTTCATAGCGCACAATTTTAGCCACATATTCGAGTGTGAGCGGCTCCATGTAAATTTTATCCGCAATATGCGTATCCGTCATTATTGTTGCGGGGTTGGAGTTGGCCAGAACAACCGTGTAGCCCTCCTCCTTAAGCGCCAGGCACGCCTGTGTGCCGGCATAATCGAACTCCGCCGCCTGACCGATGACGATAGGGCCGGAGCCTATAACCATTACTTTTTTAATATCTGTGCGTTTCGGCATTCAAATCACCCTTTCATAGAAGCTATAAATCTTTGGAATAAATAGGTTGAATCCTGCGGGCCGGGCGCGCTTTCGGGGTGGTACTGCACCGCGAAAATCCTGTCCCTGTCGCATACAACGCCCTCGGCGGTGTTGTCCAGCAGGTTTACATGCGTAAGCTCGAGCCCCGTGCCCTTCAGCGACTCTATATCCACCGCATAGGAATGGTTCTGCGAGGTGATTTCGATTTTTCCGGTGGCAAGCTCCTTTACCGGGTGGTTGCCGCCGCGATGACCGAATTTAAGCTTGTAGGTTTTGGCGCCGTAGGAAAGGCAAATCATTTGATAGCCGAGGCAAATTCCGAAAATCGGCAGCTTGCCGCGCACCTGTCTGACAAGCTCGATGACCTGAGTTACATTTTCCGGGTCGCCGGGGCCGTTGGATAAAAACAGTCCGTCCGGCTTCATTTTGAGCACCTCGTCGGCGGTAATATTGTACGGCACCACCGTTACATTACAGCCGTTGCGGTTGAGCTCGCGGATAATGTTATGCTTTATTCCGCAGTCCACCGCCACAACATCGAACTTATGGCCGGTAGTACGCGCATACCAGCGCTTTTTACAGCTTACCGAGGCGACAACGTCCTTGGGGTATTCATGCGCCTTGATTTTTTCAAGCGCCGCCTCAAGCGGTGTGTCGGCGTCGGTTATCATGACATTTTGCGAGCCGCGGTCGCGAATTATACGCGTCAGGCGGCGGGTATCGATGCCCTCAATACCCGGAATGCCGTTTTCCTCGAGTATTTCCGACAGTGTTTTGGTGTAGCGAAAATTGGAGGGGCAGTCGTTGTAGCGGCGCACGATAAGGCCGCCCATAGTGGGAACCTTGGTTTCGAAATCCTCGTCGGTAATGCCGTAGTTGCCGATAATCGGGTATGTCATAACCACGCTTTGACCGGTGTAGGACGGGTCGGAAATAATTTCCTGATATCCCACCATCGAGGTGTTAAACACGATTTCGTTGACGGTTTCGGTGTGTGCGCCGAAGCCGTAACCGTAAAACTCCTCGCCGCTTGCCAATATTATTTTTCTGTCAAATTCTTTTTCCATACGATCCTCCCGCCTGATATTGTCATTATATTCTGTCCGTAAACCTCTTTGCCGTCAAAGGGCGAGCTTTTGCCCGTCGAAACAAAGGTCTCCGAATCTATTTTATATTTTGTGTTGAGCCGCCAGATGCAAAGGTTGGCGGGCGAATCCTTTTCGATTTCCGCCGCCTCGAGATTGAAGCGCTTGCGCGGATTCGACGACATCAGCTCGACAAGCCTTTCAAGGCTTATAACATTTTTTCTGACCAGCTCGGTGTAAAGCACCGGGAATGCCGTTTCCAGCCCGACAACACCCATAAGGCTGTCGCGCAGGCCGCCGCGCTTTTCGTTTTTGGAATGCGGCGCGTGGTCTGTGGCAATCATGTCTATCGTGCCGTCAACAATGCCCTCTACCAGCGCGTCGCGGTCGCGCGCGGAGCGGAGCGGCGGATTCATTTTGAAGCGGCCGTCATTTTCAATATCGGTATCGCACATTGTCAAATAATGCGGCCCTGTTTCGCAGGTAACATTCACGCCGCGCGCCTTGGCTCGGCGCACCAAATCCACCGTTTCGGCGCAGGAAATATGGCAAATATGGTAGCGTGTGCCGTATTTTTCGGCCAGGCGAATATCCCTTTCGACCTGTCCGTACTCGCTTTCGGACGAAATGCCCTTGTGACCGTTGGCGGCGGCATATTCGCCGTCGTGGATATATCCGCCGTTTAAAAGGCTTTCATCCTCGCAGTGTGCCGCGATAAGCACCTTTTTCTTGGCCGCCTGCTTCATCACCTTGTCCATCAATTCCTTGTCCTGGATACCGGTTCCGTCGTCCGAAAATGCCACGGCATATTTGGAAAGCTGTTCAAAATCGGTGATTTCTCCCCTGCCCTTTCGACCCTTGGTAATCGAAGCATAGGGGTAGCATTTTATCACCGCGTCGCGGTCGATAATATCCTGCTGTATCAGGATATTTTCGGGGCTGTCGGGCGGCGGCAGGAGATTGGGCATCAGGCATACCGCGGTATATCCCCCTTTTGCCGCTGTCAGACTGCCGTTTTTGATTGTTTCTTTATAAGAAAAGCCCGGCTCGCGGAAATGCACATGCACATCCGCGAAACCGGGAAAAACAAAACAGTCGGGACAGCTTATAATTTGAGCATTGTCAACAGATGGCAGATTATCGCCGATTTCGGCAATAATACCGTCGCATATAAACACGTCGGCCCGCTTAAACGTACCCTTTTGATAAATACTTGCTCCTTTGATAAGCTGATTCATATATCCCCCTCGGTTAAGTGTAGTAATTACTTTATTCTTCCATTGCTCGTTTGAGCACCGCCATGCGGACAAACACGCCGTTGGACATCTGCTTGAAAATGCGGCTCCTGTCGCATTCAACAACCTCGTCCGTCAGCTCGCAGCCACGATTGAACGGGCCGGGATGCATGATAATGGCGCGGCTTTTCATTTTGTCAAGGCGTTTTTGGTTCATGCCGAACAGCGCGTTGTATTCTTCGTCGCTCATGGGCGCAACGCCCTCGCCGTGACGCTCGTGCTGAACTCTGAGCAACATGACAATATCCATATTTTCCACCGCCTCGTCCAGCGTTATCGACTTGGCGGAGGCTATATCCTCGCTGTAGCTTGCCGGGCAGGAATAGAAGGTGTTCATACCCAGTCTTTTGAATACCTCGAAATTGGTGTGTGCCACGCGGGAATGCTTGACATCGCCGACAATGGCAATATTAAGCCCCTCGAACTTTCCGAACTCCTGACGTATTGTCAAAAGGTCAAGCAGGCTCTGAGTCGGGTGGTTGCCGGTACCGTCGCCCGCATTGAGAATTGGCGGCGCAATATGCTCGATCTGCTTATAATATTCGTTTTCGCTGTGGCGAATAACCATTGCGTCCACGCCGAGGCTTTCGATGGTTTTGACGGTGTCG
>CAYWMF010000153.1:0-4736 GCA_964459175.1 uncultured Oscillospiraceae bacterium | reverse complement strand
CAATTATTACCTTGAAACCGACGGCGACGACTGCGCAGTTTTTTCGATAACGCGCAACGACATGCTGAAATACACCTCCACCGACTTTGCTCCTTGGACGGTGATAGAATCCAACGACAAAAAATTTGCCCGCATAAAAGCCATAAAAACGCTGATAAGCGCGATAGAAAACAGACTTGACAGAGAGGATAATTTATTTTGAGTATGTACAAAGAACTTTACGACACACTTCCGAACATCGAATGGGTAAACCTTACCGACCCGGCAACCAAAGACGACATTGCTTCGGTCAAATCAAAGCTGGACGTTTATCTGCCGGAGGAGCTTTACAATTATTACCTTGAAACCGACGGCGACGACTGCGCAGTTTTTTCGATAACGCGCCTTATTTCGGAAAACCGGGATCTTCGGCGTATGGCCGAGGGCGTATATATGCCGCTGGATTGCTTTTTGTTTTTCGGCGACAACGGCTGCGGCGATTATTTCGGCTACCCCATAATCGGCGGTGAAACCGAGGAACAGCGCATATACATGTGGAATCACGATACCGACGAGCGGATACTTGTCGCACAGACGCTGGAGGAATTCATAAAGCTTTACTATGGCGACGAAGAAACCGGCAACGAAGCGCTGGGAACAAGAATGTAATATATTATGCATAAAGCCTTGTTGCGCAAATATTCAAAATGCGCAATTGAAGAAAATACTAATAAAGCAAGCATTAATTTACAAACGACGCACAATACATCGAATATTGTGCGTCGTTATGTGCTTTTTGTCACCGCAAGCCCTATCGTAAAGAGCCAAGGTCGAACGACCTTGGCTCTTATTTTTATTTTGCTTCGTCAAGCTTACCGAAGCGCATTGCGTAAAAGCTGTTTATGCCCTCACATGCGGTAACGCCGATGTGAAGCTCGTCCGGCAAATCAAACGGTATTGTAACAAACACGTTGCCGATTCCGGTTTTTACGGTGCCCTTGTTGAACTCGGCACGAAGCGTGATTTTTTTGTTTTCCTCAACCGGGAACGCCAGCCGCGCCGCCGATTTTACCAGCATTCTGTCGCCGCCATGGCTGTAATCCCAAATATTCACGCCGCCTTTGTAGCAGCAAAATTCGCTGTGCTTTCTGAAAACGTTTACGCCGTTCTTGTCGGCAAACCACTCGTTCGAAAAAACTATGCAGGGCGCGCCGAAAACCTCGAATTTGCAGTCAAGCTCAACCCAAAGGTTGTCCGGCTTATACGCCTCGCGGCTGACAAAGCTGATGAATTCAAAATCGTCAACAATCGCCTTTTCCTTGGGCAGACGCTTGTTTATAAGGCAATCGTCCAGCTGTGTGAACTTTATCGGCTCATCCCAGCCGGGTCTTGAAGTGACTGCGTAAATCCAGTCATTTTCGTTAAAATGTTCTCGATCAAACAGAAATTCTTTCATCATTTTTCCTCTCACATTACTGTCTTGTACAATGCTTTTATAAATTATCAACCGTGACAAACACGCCTTCGCCGGCGGGAATCGAAATAATGATTTTTCCGTTGCTGTCTGCGGTATACTCGGTGGGATAGCCGTTTTCGTAAGCAGTAACGGTCTTACCTGCGGCAAGCTTAAGAGTAACCTCTATCGGCTGCTGTTCGTTAGTGCCGGCATGATACGGATCGCGGCTGTTTACCAGCATAAGCGCCTTGTTATTCGCGTTATCGCGCTGTTCGAAGGTGCCCACGATACAGCCGCCCATACTGCTTACATCAACACCGACGATAGCGGGTAGCATGCCCTCGCGCTCAACCACGCGATTGTTCTGGCGTATCATCTGTGCGGCAATGGCGGAATCGGTCGATACATTATGTCCGACTGCATAGGTGCCGCGGTAGTTGTAGGTCATGAAAAGGTCGCTGAAGCGATGAATTTCCTCGTTTGCGTTCTTGGCCATAGTGTAGGTTGGCGTGGTTTCGCCGGAGCTGTTTACGCATCTTGTCGGGTCAGACCACCAGTTTTCGGCATAGCAGGCATGAATTATGCTGGTGGTGCCGTAAGCCATACAGGTGTACATCTGCCATTCAAGCTTTTCGGCGGTAAAGGTTTCCGCGTTGGAGCCGGTACCGGTCTGAATAATCATCCAAAACGCCAAATTGTTGTCGCGGCAAGCAACGGCAACCTCGTCAAGGTTCTGCAAATAGGTTGCAAAGCAGCCGGTGCTCTGCATGGGATAGTGGTCAAGGCAGATATAGTCCAAATCCATCTTTTTAACGTACTGCGCAATGTGCTCCGCATAGGTGGTGGTACCCAGCTGAGAAAGGGCGTTGGGGTTATTCTCGGGCTGAGTGGAGCCGTAATTCGGATAAAGGTTTACATACGGCAGAAGCTTGCCGTCGGTCTGCTTGATATACTCGTTGCAGTAGTCATTTATACTTTCGAAATCCTTGGCGCTGGGCTCGTCAACCAAATAGTCGCCGATGATCGCCTCACTTTGGAATGCCTTGTCAAGCTTTGTACCTATTTCGCTCTTAAGGCGCGACTGTGCATAAGTTCCGGCGTTACTGCCGTTGGCGCCCAGCCACAAATCCAATCTGCTGTTGGGGATAAACGCCATATTGAATTCTTCGAAAAGCCTTAAAAGTGTCGTGTTGCCCTTATATGCGACGATATAGTCAAGATCCATATCAACCGCCTCGGCAACCGATTTTTCGTTGCACAGATAATCGGCATAGCCGAACGCGCCTATGATGAACTTGGAGCGATCGAAACGGTTGGCGTAATTGGCACCGACAACACCCTTTATAAGTCGGGTAATAACTGTCGCTGCCTCGGCACGGGTGAGCACGCCGTTCGGGTCGAATTTCTTATTTCCGATACCGTTAATTATGCCCTTGTCCTGAATGCTTTGAATTGCCGCCCTTTGCGCATCGGTGCAGGCGTCAAGATCATTGAATTCACTGCCCATGCTGAACGGCTTAACTTTAAATCCGCTGATTTTAATGTAGTTGTCAATCGCCAACGCCATATCCGCGCGGGTGATGCTCTCCTCCGGTGCGAAGTGCGTTTCATCAATCGCCGGCAGAATACCGTTCTGCTTGGACCAGCTGATGTACGGAGCGTAATATTCACCGCTGTTTACATCGGCATAGCCGGTATCCGACGAATATTTATCGGTTTCAACGCCGTGCATACGACCCAGCGCAGTTATGAACATTCCGCGGGTAAGCGGCATTTCGGGCGAAAATTCCGTCGGTGAGGTGCCGCCGAAAATTTCGCGGGCGGAAAGGTACTTTATGTACTCCTCGCCCCAGTGGCCTGATATGTCGTCAAATGCCTTGGAATTGTATTTAAGGCTGTATTTGCCGGGCTTTGTCGCAACGTAACGCGCATAGCCCGCGATATTTACGTCGGAAAGCGGAACAATCTTTTCGTTGCCTTCGTTGTCGGTATATACTGCAACCGCCGTATCACCATTGCCGGCAACATCGGTTGAAAGAAGCATATAATCGGCAAGAACGTAGCCGTAATCGAGCGTGCCGCCGGGAATGATAACCTTCATTGTGTCGCCTCTGTATTCCAGCAGGTTATCAAAGTCCATTTTATCGCTTTCGGCAGGCGCCGCCTCCAAAAAGGCCTTGGCCTCCTCGGCAGTTTTGAATACGCCCATGCGCGAAATAATATAGCTGTCGCCGACGGTATTGCGGTTTATCATATCCAGGCGCAGTGCGGTTATATCGCCCTTCCAGGTTGAAATCTCGGACATATCGATAATTTCGTTATGATATTCACCATCGGCCTCGCATACAAATTCTTTAAGGTTTGCCTCGGTAAAGCCGTGATTTTTTGCATCTGTGCTGAAGAAAAGCGCCGCGTCGCGCTGTGCTATACCGTTTGCGGAGGAAGCGTTGTATCTTACGGCAAAATACTTGTATTCGTCTGCGCTGAAAGCAAGCTGCTTTGTATCATAAAGTGAGGTGAGACGCAATGTCAGACGAGTATCGGTTCCGGTTACGGAATAGCATTTCACGCCGAAATCGTTGTAAATCTCGCTTTGGTAAGGCTCCCACATATCGGCATCGTCGCCGCCGTTGAATATCCACTGCGGTGTAGGCACATTAGCCTCTTCGGGGTAAACCTGCTCGGCAAGGAACGCCTTGGCGTCCTCTTCGCTCTTGAAAACACCGATACGGCCGATATAAATTTCAGCCGGAACATATCCGAAATAGTTCTGCGGGTCAAGGCGCAGATTCTGAAGCGTGCCTACCCAGCGACCGTGGTCGTAGGAGGTCATATCAATTATGTAGTCGTGCCATTCGCCGTCGTTGATAAGATCAAACTGTGAAAACTCGGGTCCCGCCGGGCCGGGGTTTGTGCTTGTTCCGAAAAAGAAGCCGCCCACTTCAACCGTCGTTGCGGCGTTCATATTAAAGGCCAGATACTTGTAGGTCGAGCAGTCAACCGCCTCGCCTGCTCCGATTGCGCGGGTAATCTGCGGATCCCAATCGGTGGGAACCAAATGGAGAACGCCGGCTTGAATTTCTTTATCGACGTGTTTATATCCCCATTTTTCGAGCGTGTCATTATTGTCAAACACCCACTCGGGTGCGGCGCTGACTGCTATCATGCCGGTTAGAAACAGTATAATGACGGAAAACATTTTGAGGAATGATGCCAAGAATGCCAAGGAAAATTTTTTCATACCATAAGCCCTTTCTTGATTTAAAGTTTATTAAATAATACCATAAGCTTTGCCGAAAGT
>CAYWMF010000152.1:0-4770 GCA_964459175.1 uncultured Oscillospiraceae bacterium | reverse complement strand
CTGCGCTACCCCTTAATTGAGGGTCACGGCAACTTCGGCAACGTGGACGGCGACGGTGCGGCGGCATACCGTTACACCGAAGCACGTATGGCAAAAATTGCTAACGAAATGCTGGTTGATATCGACAAAGACGTTGTGGATTTCATGCCCAACTTTGATAACAAGCTCAAGGAGCCGACGGTATTGCCGTCGCGCTTCCCCAACCTTTTGGTCAACGGCTCAATCGGTATAGCGGTCGGTATGGCGACGAATATTCCGTCGCACAACCTGCGCGAGGTGGTTGACGGCACGATTTTCCTGATGGAAAACCCCGACGCCGAGATTGCCGACATTATGAAGTACATTAAGGGCCCGGATTTCCCGACAGCCGGCACGATTTACGGCACGGCGGGCATTGCGCAGGCATATATGACCGGCAAAGGCCACATAATTGTGCGCGCAAAGACGCATTTTGAGGAGCATAAGAATAAAACCTCGATTATCGTCACCGAAATCCCCTATCAAGTCAACAAATCCATGCTGGTTTCCTCGATTGCCGACCTTGTTAAGGAAAAACGCATAGACGGTATTTCGGATTTGCGCGACGAAACCTCGCTCAAAACCGGTATGCGCATCGTTATCGAGCTTAAGCGCGACGCCAACCCGCAAATAGTTTTGAACCTGCTGTTCAAGTACACTCGTATGCAGGACACCTTTGCTATAAACATGCTGGCGCTGGTGGATAACGAGCCGAAAACCCTGAATTTAAAGCAAATTCTCAATTATTATATCGCGCATCAGACCTCCGTAATACGCCGCCGCAC
Organism: uncultured Oscillospiraceae bacterium; assembly: GCA_964459175.1. Classification (GTDB taxonomy): domain Bacteria; phylum Bacillota; class Clostridia; order Oscillospirales; family SIG627; genus SIG627. The sequence continues at coordinate 3,967 of CAYWMF010000152.1, read as the reverse complement.
CGAGTTCGAGCTCAAAAAAGCCAAGGCGCGTATGCACATTTACGAGGGCTACAAAATCGCGGTTGACAATATCGACGAAGTTATTCGCATTATTCGCGCCTCCCGCGATATTCCCGAATCGCGCCGGAACCTTATAAATCGCTTCGACTTCAGCGAAGCGCAGGCTCAGGCGATAGTCGAGCTGCCTTTGGGACGCCTGTCCGGCATGGAAATCGAAAATATTTTGGCGGAATTGGAGCGTTTGGCGGCTTTGGTTGAAAAATTAGAGGGCATTTTGGCGGATGAAGTTAAAATTCACAACATTATCAAGGAAGACCTGCTTGAAATTGCCCGCAAATACGGCGACGACCGCCGCACCGACATTGAAGTTGCGGCAGACGACATTCTGATCGAGGATTTGATTGAAAAGCACAAGTGTGTTGTCACGGTTTCCAACACCGGATATATCAAGCGCCAGCCGGTTGACGCATACCAGAGTCAAAACCGCGGCGGCAAGGGCATTACCGCCATGGGCACCAAGGAAGAGGACTATGTGACCAACCTTATCGTGTCGCACAGCCACAATTACCTGTTTATGTTCTCGAATTTTGGCAAGCTCTATGTCAAAAAATGCTACGAAATCCCCGAGGCTTCGCGTACCGCCAAGGGCACCAACCTTGTTAACATACTCCAGCTGTCAAACGGCGAAAAAATTACGGCGTTCGTTTCGGGCGACAAGCTGCACCACGACGCATTTCTCACGATGGTTACGAAATTCGGCGTCATTAAGCGCACCGCTATTTCCAACTTCAAAAATATCCGCAAGGGCGGCATTATTGCCATCACGCTGGACGAGGGCGACGAGCTTCTGTATGTTGCAAAGACCGACGGCAATTGCGACATCATGATTGCCACCAATGAGGGCGCCTGCGTGCGCTTCAAAGAGGATTCAATTCGCGAAACCGGTCGTACCTCGCGCGGCGTTCGCGCTATCAACCTGCCCGAGGGCGGCGAGGTTGTCGGCACCTCGATATTCACCGAGCAAGAGGTCAACGAGGGCACCAAAAAGCTGCTCACCGTCACCGAAAACGGCTTCGGCAAACGCAGCGACATCAGCGAATTTGCGGTTCACAACCGCGGCGGCAAGGGTATGATATGCCACAAAATCACCGAAAAAACCGGTAAATTGGCAGGTATCGCGGGTGTTGAGGAAACCGACGACATCATGCTTATCACCGACAGCGGTATCATAATCCGCACATCGGTTGCGCAGATTTCGACCGTCGGCCGCAATGCTTCGGGCGTTATCGTAATGCGCACCGGCGACGAGGCAAAGATTGTAAGCTTCTCGCGCATCGTCAACGACGGCGAAATTGACAAGGAAGCCGACGAAGCCACCGAGGAAGAAGACGATTTGATTGTCGAATCGGACGATATTTCCGATAATACCGAACAAGAACAAGACTCTACGGAAGAATAATGTTTCACGTGAAACATTTTGAATGACTATGTTTACACTTTACTATTCCTGTTTCAACAATGAAAAAGAACTGCGCGAGAACAAAAACAACATTAAGTACATCGCGCTGTCTCATTTCCGATACAAGCTCGAAAACAGCATAAATTCCGACGAATTTTCAAAATCCGGGGATATTTCGGTTATGAATATATCCCCCTACAGCGGCATCGACATTTCAAGCGAGGGTCGAAAGCTGGCTAACAGCAAAAACAACACCATCGTCAAAGGCAAATACGGTAAACCGTTTTTGGCGGACGGCAGATTTTCTTTTTCGACTACGCATTCAGGCAACTATTTTCTTCTTGCCGCCAGTGCCGACAATATCGGCATCGACCTGCAGCTTTACAACACGCCGCGCGACTATATGAAAATTGCTTCGCGTTGGTTCAACGAGCGCGATAACGCCCTGCTTAAGGCCATGCCGGACTATAACCGCGAAGAAATGTTTTATGAAATTTGGGCGCGTAAGGAAGCCTACGCTAAATTTACCGGCCGCGGACTTTCGTCACTCAAAGAAATTCAAACCGTCAAAAACGGCGAGCTGTGCGATAAATTTCCGAGCGGACAGTTCATTTCAATGGAAAAAATCCTCTCCCCTCTTTTGAAAAACGAAAAATTCAAGGCAAAAATATATATTTAATCGAATTGTTTCACGTGAAACAATTTGCAGTTGATGATTTTCCCCTGCGTACGCGAATTAGTTGCTAAGGGTAGCATTTTCATATGTGCCGTTAAACGGAGTGTGGCGGATTAGGTTCGAATTTTTAGCAAAAAAATATTAATTTTTTGCTTTTTGGTTATAATAATATCGGGTGATATTTTTGATAATTTACGCTGATGACGAAATATTATATACCGCGCTGACACGCCGTGTGCAAAGCGACAACTGCCGTGTGACACGTAAATTCACGGCGAACGCCGACATTGCCGTTGCCGGAAATACGAAATTTAACCTTGTGCACAATGCCGAAATGCTGTTGATAAACAGCGAAAAACTGCCTGAAATAGGCGGTTTCGGCAGTGTGCGCCGCCTTGTTTCCTGCGGAATGAGCGAAAAAGATACTCTCAATTTTTCGAGCATCGACGGCGAGCGCGCCGTTCTGTGCGTACAGCGCGACGTGATATGCGGCGCGGCAAGGCTTGAAAACGGCGAATACCCCGTCGAGTACGACCGAAATCTTTCAATATATAACAATATTGCGCTGTCGATTTGCAAAATATTTGCGGCGCTCTAAGAAAGGAAAGCTATGAAAAAAGTAATGCTTGTGTTCGGCACGCGCCCCGAGGCGATAAAAATGTGTCCGCTGGTCAACGAGCTGAAAAACCGCAAAAATATACAAACCGTTGTTTGTGTTACCGGTCAGCACCGTCAAATGCTGGATCAGGTGCTCAAAACATTCGGTGTTGTGCCGGACTACGATTTGTCGATTATGCGCGATAAACAGACGCTTTTTGACATCACAACCAACATTCTCAACGGCATCGGCGACGTTCTCAAAAAGGAATCGCCCGACGTCGTGCTGGTTCATGGCGATACATCTACCACCTTTGTGACGGCGCTGGCGTGCTTCTATATGCAGATTCCGATCGGCCACGTCGAAGCCGGACTGCGCACATACAATATTTATTCGCCCTATCCCGAGGAATTTAACCGCCAGGCAGTCAGCATTATTTCAAAATTCAACTTCTCCCCTACCCGACTTGCCGCCGATAACCTGATTAAAGAGGGTAAGGACAAAAATTCGATTTATATTACCGGCAACACCGCCATTGACGCGCTCAAAACCACCGTTCGCGCCGATTATACGCACGAGCATCTTGATTGGGCTGCCGATAGCCGCCTTATTATGATAACCGCGCACCGCCGCGAAAATTTGGGCGAGCCGATGCGCAATATGTTCCGCGCAATACGCCGAATTATGGACGAAACACCCGATATTAAGGCGATTTATCCGATACATATGAACCCCGCCGTGCGCGCCACCGCCGACGAAATCCTCAGCGGCTGTGACAGAATACGCATAATCGAGCCACTCGAGGTTGTGGATTTTCACAATTTTCTCGCCCGTTCCTATCTCATTCTCACCGACAGCGGCGGAATTCAGGAGGAAGCTCCCTCACTCGGCAAGCCGGTTCTGGTCATGCGCGACACCACCGAGCGCCCCGAGGGCATTGCCGCCGGTACGCTGAAGCTGGTCGGCACCGATGAAAGCGTGATTTACAAAACCTGCCGCACACTGCTTGACGATAAGGCGGAATATGAAAAAATGGCTAAGGCCGCCAATCCCTATGGCGACGGCACGGCTTGCAAGCAAATTGCGGATATTTTGGAAAATAATTAAAAGCGCGCGTAAAAGTGAATAATTATGAAATTGTGTATTGCAAATGATGTGAAATAACCCCTCAGTCAGCCGAGCTCCCACCTTTTTGAAGGCTCACCTGTGCGCTTGGTGTAGAGCCCTTTTGTAG
>CAYWMF010000151.1:0-4783 GCA_964459175.1 uncultured Oscillospiraceae bacterium | reverse complement strand
GGTCTGCACAGCCCGATTTTGGCGGCGGTTTTCGCCGCCGTGTGCGTTGTAACCTCGTTCGGTATGGGCAATATGGCGCAGTCCAACGCCGTGGCCGAATATATGGCGCGCAGTATCGGCGTACCGGGGTATATTTGCGGTATTTGCTGTGCCGCCGTGACGCTTTACATGATTTGCGGCGGTATACGGCGCATCGGCAAATTTTCCGCAGTGACGGTGCCGTTGATGGCGGCGCTTTACGTAATTTTGGGCGGAGGAATCATACTTTTGAATTACAAAAGCATTCCCGCGGCGCTGAAAAGCATATTCCGTTCGGCGTTCGATTTTCGCAGTGTGAGCGGCGGCTTGGGCGGTTTTTTCGCCTCCGACGCGATACGCTACGGCTTTTCACGCGGAATGTTTTCCAACGAGGCCGGCATGGGATCCTCGCCCACCGCGCACGCCGCCTCCAACGAAAATGTGCCGCAAAAGCAGGCGGTTTGGGGGATATTCGAGGTCTTCGCCGACACAGTGGCGGTTTGCGGCATTACGGCGCTCGGCATTGTGACCGCAGGTATTGAAAACAGCAATCCCGCCGGGCTGGTATACGACGTTTTCACGCAGTCATACGGCAGCTTCGGCGGGATATTTTTAAGTATTTCGATAGTTTTCTTTGCGTTGGCAAGCATTATGTGCTGGTATGTTTACGGTCAGGCGGCGCTGGATTATCTTTGCAAAAGCCGCGCGCTGACTCGTATTTACCGCGGCGCCTTCTGCCTTGCCGTATATATCGGCGCGGTTGTCGGAATCGGCGCGGTATGGGATATATCCGATATTTTCAACGGAATTATGGCGTTTATCAACCTTTCGGCAATCGTACTGCTGGCCGACCGCGTGCAGGGTGTCGAGAGCGAAAAAACACTTTCGGCAAAAAAACGCAATGCTCGGTCATGGAGCGGGGCTTAAGTCAAAATCACTGTATATCGCGCGTAATATCGCTTATATAAGCGCGTATTTCGTCGCGGCCGTAGCCCGAAAGCGCCGAAAACGGGATAATTTCCACATCATCGGGCACGCATTCGTGCTCCTTCATGGACATAAGATTTGCGGCGGCGGCGGTTTTTGAAAGCTTGTCATACTTTGTCGCCGCAATGAAAAACGGAGTTTTTGTTTCGTACAGCCAATCCAGCATCTGTGCGTCGTCCTTGGTTATGCCGACCTTTAAATCAATCAGCTGAACCACGCACACCAATGCGGCGTTGTCGGCAAAATAGCCGTCCACCATGCGTGACCAGCGCTTGACATCCTCGGCGCTGCGCTTGGCGTAGCCGTAGCCGGGCAAGTCCACCAAATATATTTCGTTATCGACATTATAATAGTTGACGGTGATGGTTTTGCCGGGCTCGCCGCTGACGCGCGCCAGCGATTTACGGTTGAGAAGCTTGTTAATCAGCGACGATTTACCCACATTCGAGCGCCCCGAAAAGGCAAATTGCGGCTTGCCGCTTTTTATCAGCTGTGAGGGCAGTCCTGCGGTAATATCAAGGCTGACGTTATTGAAGCTCAGCATCTGTGCGCACCCTCAACCGACTCGGTCAAATTCACGCTTTCGGCGCAGGTGATTAGCCCGTCAGCCTTATCCTCGGCGGGCAAAAGCGCGTTTTCGATAACGGTGTCAATATGCCGCGCGGGGATAAATGTGACGTTTTCCTTAACCTTGGGGTCAACCTCCTCCAAATCATCGAGGTTGTCGTAAGGGATAATAACAGTTTTTATGCCGTTGGCGTAAGCCGCCATGGTCTTTTCGCGCAGTCCGCCGATTGGCAGAACATTGCCGCGCAATGAAATTTCGCCTGTCATGGCGACATCACAGCGCACCGCGCGCCCGGTAAGCTCGGAAACCAGCGCGCACACCATGGTAACGCCCGCCGATGGGCCGTCCTTTGGCACGGCGCCCTCGGGAAAATGAATATGTATATCGCGATTCTTGTAAAATTCCGCGTCCTTTATGCCCAAATCGGCGCTGTGAGCGCGGATATAGCTGATTGCCAGCTTGGCAGATTCCTTCATAACATCGCCGAGAGAGCCGGTCAGCTCGATTTTTCCGCCGCCGGGCATGGTCATTACCTCAGCCTTGAGAAGCTCGCCGCCCAGCTGTGTCCAAGCAAGTCCGTTAACCACGCCGACAAGCGGGATTGCGGACATATTTTCCTTTTTATACTTATGGCGTTCGAGTATCGCCGCCACCTCGCCGGCACGGACGGTATAGCTTTTTTCGCCGGTTTCGATAAGCTGCTTGGCAACGCGACGGCACAGCCTTGCAATTTCGCGCTCTAAATTGCGCACACCGGCTTCCTTAGTGTAATGCTCGATAATCTCTCGCACCGCATCGTCGCTGATTTTCAAACTGCGGCGATTAAGGCCGTGACGCTTGAGCTGTTTTGGGATAAGGTGATGCTTTGCGATGGAAATTTTCTCCTCCAAGGTATACGAGGGGATATTTATAACCTCCATACGGTCGAGAAGCGGCCGCGGTATGGTGTCCAATTCGTTGGCCGTGGCGATGAACATGCAGTCCGACAAATCCACCGGAAGCTCGACAAAATGGTCGCGGAACGAATGATTTTGCTCGCTGTCCAGCACCTCAAGCAACGCCGAGGACGGGTCGCCGTGCGCGTCGCGGGTAAGCTTGTCTATTTCGTCCAGCATTATCAGAGGATTGAGGGATTTTGCGTTGGTTATTGCGTTGATAATTCTGCCCGGCATAGAACCGATATAGGTCTTTCGATGGCCGCGTATATCCGCCTCGTCGCGCACACCGCCCAGCGAAACGCGGGTGTAATTGCGCTTGAGCGCGCGGGCAATGGAAGCACCGATAGAGGTTTTGCCGACGCCGGGAGGGCCGACAAGGCAAATAATCTGTCCCTTTAAATCGGGCGAAAGCTGTTTTACAGCCAAAAATTCTATAATTCTGTCCTTTACCTTTTCCAGTCCGTCATGGTCGGCATCCAGTATTTCGCGCGCTTTTTTTATATCCAGGCGATCCTTGGTCTTTTTATCCCACGGAATTTCACAGCAAACCTCGATATAGTTGCGGATAACGGTAGCCTCAGGCGAGCCGAAGGACATTTTCGACAGGCGTCCCAGCTCCTTTTCCAGCTTTTCGCGCACATTTGCGGGCGGGTTGGCTTTTTTTATCAGCCGCGCCATCTCGCTCAGCTCGTAATCGTCCTCCTCATCGCCGCCGTCAAAATCGCAGGCGCCGCCGTGCAGATTCGAAAGCTCGTCGTGAATCACTTTGAGCTGCTCGCGAAGATAATATTCGCGCTGATTTTTATCTATATTTTTCTTGGTTTTTTTGGATATTTGGCTTTCCAGCGCCATAACCTCCAGCTCGCGCTCCATAATGTCGCACAAAAGCTCCAGGCGGCGCAAGGGGTGAAATTCCGCCAAAATCTGCTGCTTCAGCGGATATTTGACCAGCACATTGGCGGCGATAAAATCCGCCAGCGTACCCGGCTCGGTAATGGTCTGAACGCCCACGACAATTTCGTTGGCAAGCTTCGGAATGAATTTTATGTAATCGGCGAAAATCGAGACGGCGCGCGAAATAAGCGCCTCGCCCTTTATGCCGCCCTTATCGTCGAGAATGATGTTTTTTTGGTACACCTCGGCGGTTATATAGCCCGCGTCGGTGCTGTATTCAATCGCCTCGCCGCGGCAAATACCCTCCACCAGCACACGGACGGTGCCTGTGCCGGGCATTTTGAGGGTCTGCTTCAATTTCACGACGACGCCGACCTTGTAGAGGTTATTTATATCGTTTTCCTCTTTGGAGGCATCCACATGCGAAACTATAAACAGGCGATTATTATAATCCGCCGCCTCCAGCGCCTTTGATGCCACGGTGTTCGAAACCTCGAAGCTGGACGAAAACATCGGAAAGAGCACAAAGCCCTTAAGCGCCACGGTGGGAAGCGTGATTTTATCAAGTTTTTCTATGAATCGTGCCATTAATTATTTCCTTTTCCATTTTACTCCCTGCGGAGTGTCTTCCAGAATAACGCCCAGCTCGCCCAGGTGATTTCTGATTTCGTCGGCGCGGGCATAGTTCTTTTCCTTTTTGGCGGCGGCGCGCTCGGCGATAAAGGCCTCGATTTCCTGCTCGGAAATGCCGCTTTCGTCCTCTTTTTTCATAAAGCCCATCAAGCCGACAAGTCTTTGATAAAAGTCGCTGACAAGCTTGGTAATTTCGGCGGATTTAGGCTCGGAAAGGAAGATGTTAATCTCCTTAACCGCGTCGAAAATCACGGCGATGCCGTTGGCGGTATTAAAGTCGTCGTCCATTTCCTCGCAGAATTTAGCCTCCAGCTCGGACAGACGCTTTTCAAACGCCCTTTCCTCGTCGCTCATACCGCCCTCTTTTGCGACTGACAGCATATATTTGATATTCGCCTCGCAGTTATACAGGCGCTCCAGCGCGTTTTTGGCGTTTTCCAAAACCTCGACCGAGAAAGTAACCGGGCTTCTGTAATGTGCCGAAAGAATGAAAAATCTGATGGCGTCGTAGCCGAATTTTTCGCCCGCATCGCGCACGGTGAAGAAATTGCCGGCGGACTTGGACATTTTTTTAACCTCGTTCTTTTCGTCGCAGACATTGATGTAGCCGTTATGAATCCAAAAGCGCGAAAAGGGTACGTCGAAAGCCGCCTCGGACTGGGCGATTTCGTTTTCGTGATGCGGGAAAGTAAGATCCTGGCCACCGCAGTGAATATCGATGGTCTTGCCGAGGTATTTGTTTACC
>CAYWMF010000150.1:0-4813 GCA_964459175.1 uncultured Oscillospiraceae bacterium | reverse complement strand
GACCATGGCAACACGCCCTGCGTCGGTCTCGGAAAGCTCGTCGGCACCGGCGTTGAGCTTGAAACCAAAAGCCGACGCGCGATTGTACTGAAAAGCTTTGCCGATAAGGACGCTTTGACTGAAAAGTACGGGCTTATCGAATATCCGAAATATTATCTTCCGAAAGAGTATGATTATCTGTTTTGCAACGTCGGAAATTCCTTTGACTCCAAGGGCGACAATGTAATGACGCATGGCGGAATCACGGCGGACGAGGTGATTGTGCCTTTCATAAAAATAAAGGCGGTACAAGATAATGGCTAAAACGGTCGGATTTTCAAGAAACCTTAAGCTCCAATGGCTTAACAAGACCGTTGAGCTGGTTTTCGGCGGATTAACCGAGCAAGATATAAAGCAACAATTGAATGAATATTTGAGCTTTGAAATAGAAAGCATTACCAACGCCCGCAAAACCAGAGAAATTCTTATGCACATATGGGTTTACTCGGATCAGCGGACAAATAAAATCAGGGCATCGGCATTAAAGCTTATCAAGCAATATCCGGAACATGCTTTGGTAGTTCACTGGTGCATGATGCTGGCGGTATATCCGGTTTTTGCGGATATGTGTAAGCTCATCGGCAAGCTATCGCAGTTCAGCGACGAAATTACAACAGCTCAGCTTAAGCAAAGGCTGTTTGATGAATGGGGCGAGCGCTCTACGTTGCTTCATTCCGTCGATAAGCTGGTGGCTACTCTCAAGGCAATGGATGTTCTGGAAAGCGAAAAGCCGGGCAAATACCGTGTCAAAAAGCATAAAGCTTCGAACGCCAAGCTTGCCATGCTTATGGTGTATGCGGTGATGCTTGCGGACGGCGGCAGCTATTACGACTTTGACGAGCTTGAAGCTTCGGACTACCTTTTTCCGTTCGAATATCAAATCGATAGGGAAGTACTTCTTGATGATAACAGCTTCGCACTGAACAGCTTCGGCGGTAAGCCGTCCGTTTCGTTAAGCGAATGATATAAATATATGAAATGAGGCCGAGCCTTCAGCTTTATTAAAAGCTTTTGACTCAGCCTCATTATCTTTATATTTTATATTCGTTCGTATAGGAACATGCCGTAGTTGTACAATATACAGCCGTCCTCGGTGAAACCGATTTGAATAAACGGGTCAACCTGTTCGTCGAGAATTTCGCCCTCAAGCTGACTGTTATAGAAGATGGCCTCGCCACGTTGTTCCCACTGCGTTGACATGGCAATGATGTAGCCGTCCTCGCGCGGCTCAATGCCTTCCGCCGTCGCCATTTCAAGATACTGACCGACGGCTTCTACGATAGTATTCAGCGTGCCGTCCTCAAGAAATTCAAGAATCATATCCTTGTTTTCGTTAAAAACATCCATATGCTCTTGCGGAACGGCGTCCTCGGTATAAAGCACAAGTCCGTTTTCGGTAGGTATGCTTATGCCTTTGAGCTTCCATTTTCCTATAATATTCATAGCTCTATCTCCTTGTTATGCCCACGGATCGGCTGATTTCGGCGTGCGAACACCTGTCAGCAGGTACTGCTCCCACAAAAACCACTTGCCGTCGCTTCCGCGCTGGCGAAGCTTTATCGGACGCGGATCATCCGCACCACCGCAGGGAATGAAAAGCTTCATATAGCCGGCTTCATCGTCGGAGGTGTGATTGCTTTCAACAACAATTGTATAGGGCTGAGTGGGGGTGTAATTGTTGTCGGGAGTCGAGCCCGCAAAATATGTAAAAGGCAGATAGGTTTTGCCGTCGCGGAAACGGTCGTTCAAAAACGATATTTCTTGTCCGTTTAGCGGACGCGGGCCGCGAAGCCAATTCAGCATTTCCGTGCCGATATTTTTGTCAGCGGCATATGCGCAAAGCGCCAAAACCGTGAGCGATGCGGTTTTATACGGCGTGTCAAGGCTCGCTTCCGGCAGGGACTGCATTTCGGCGAGGCTTTCGGGCAATGCGGCAAAGGTAAAGGTTTCACGCTTGTTGCCTACGGATTGTACGGCGGAATTTACCGCTTGCTGTGCCGTAGCTTTAAGCTTGTCAAAAATACTCATGTGTAGTTGCTCCTTTCGTTCTGTTCTTACTCGAATATCGGTTCAAGTATCGCTTTGTTTTCGGATTCGTTGAAGAACGGCAGGCGTGTTCCGTCGGCCGCTTCATATATGAAAAGCTCTCCTGCCGGATTTAACAGTACATCGAACTGCCCGCAGACCGCTTCGCCCTTGAATGTATAAGATTCGAAGCAAAGCTTTCCGTCATCCAGCCACCAAATGCCGTGGCAGTAGCGCTCCAAGGCGGTCGTGCCATCCTCAACGGTGACAGGCTGGTACAGCACTATGCCGCCAGAACCGTTTTCGGTGGTCGCGTCATAAGCTATATGAAGCATCCAACCGTTTTCGGCAAGCCATTTACCCGAAATGCCTATCTCTGTCGGCGGAAGCATTTCCGCATCGGGTCCGAATGTGCCGACTTCGCATAAATCCGCAAAATTCCAAATCGGTTTGGAAAGATAGCCGGTATAAACACCGGCGGTTTCATGATCTATAAGCGGGTGCCAGCTCATCGTATTACCGTCTTCCGTTGAAATATTGATTTCAACATCTGTTTCGTTATCCAAGATGGGGTCATGATTGACGAACACAAGAAATGGGAGGGCTTCATTATTTTCATACAAAGCTTCACCCGTTATCGCTTCCGCGCCGTTGCCGAGAGTTTTCCACTCCAAGCGATTTACAACCAATGAAACATCATTGCCTCGCGGAATTACACAGTAAAGATCACCGTATGTACCGATTATATCCTGCGACGGAAGTTCAACCAAAAAAGGCAGGGTTTCCATCATGGCCGGCACATTGTTCCACAGCCATTCGGTAAGCTCGGTTGAATCGTCTTCCGACTTTGTGCCGAGGTATGCTGCGGCAATTATCGAGTTGTTTTGTATCGAGTTTTGCACAAGCTCGATGGAATTCAGCGCTTCTTGACTGTATTCGAAATATTCTGTCGGTATATTATTATCGTCTGTTTGCGTTTCATCCGTAATATTTTCGTCGGAATTCGGCGTAGTATTGCCTTCGTCGTTTTCGTCGGAGCTCAAAGCGGTATTGCTTTCGTCGTTTCCATCGGAATTCGGAGTAACATTGTTTCCGTTGTAATCCGATACTATGTCGGTATCACCGCCGTTTTTATTGTTCTCATCCGAATTTTTGCAGGAAGCCATGCTCAGCGCGGCACCGGCCGCCAAAAGCGCAATAACAATACAAGCAAAGATATATTTTTTCATATGTAACCCTCCTTAGAACTTTCCGCCGCCGCCACCGTGTGTTGTACCGGAGGAGGAGGTGTGTGTACTGCTGCCGGACGAAGCGTTGTTCGATTTAACGGATTTTGTAACGGTATGATAAAGATAAAGGTCGCGGCTTTCGGTTATAGACATACTGCCTTTTTTAACATAGTCGTTGGCCGCCGCCTGCGCGTGTACGGTTTTAAGCTTGCCTTTCATGTTACCGACTATGATTTTGGCTATAACGAAACCTATGATTATCGAAATCGGAATCCATATCAGCGACAGCGGCTCACGGGGAAGATTTTTAGAATCAAACGGCTCGCCGTTTCGCGCTTGGGTAATAAATTCATCGCAAAGCTCGGCATATTTTGTAAATGCGGCGGCGTAGTTGCCGGCGGATAAATCGCCTTTTATTTGCTTGCCGATATATTGAATACCGTCATTTGTAAAAGCCGTAATGCCATAGCCTGTTGTCGAAATGTACCAGTCGCTGTCCTGCATGTTGATGAGCAACAGCAAACCGTCGCGGTTGGCTCCGTAGCCGAAGCTGCATTGCTCGTAAAGCGTGTCCGCGTATTCTTGAGTTGTGTAACCGGACATATCGTTTGCGGTTGCAACGATAATATCCATCTTTTGACGAATGCTTATTTCGTCAAGTGTTTCGATAAGTGAGGCGTATTCGCTTTCACTCAAAAGCTCCGCAGAATCCGCAACACGGCAATATTCATCGACAAAGCCCTCGTCGGCGAATATCGGAGAAGCTAAACCGAGGCAGAGGACAAAGGCAAATATTAATGTAAATATTTTTTTCATCTTTTGTCCCTCCTTATATCATTCCGATTAGGTGCAACAGTAAAGCTACAGCGTACGAGGCAACGCTTAACGCCGCAGTGAGCCCAAGCGTCCATTTTGTCGCGGCGCCCTTGTCCAGCGGCAGATCGCCGACAAATTTTCCTGTTTGACCGTTCATCGCAAATACGTATTTCTTGCCGTTCCAGTTGGTGTTCAACAGCCAAACCGGGTAGAGGGCATATTTTGCCTTTCCGCCGTTAAGCTGAATATTACTGCTTTCGGCTTTGACGGAAGTGTAATCGGACACTGTGTCGGCAAATGCCGCTTCGGTGGAGGTTTTTACGCGTTCGTTCGCACGCTTGATGCTTTGCTCCGAGTCCACATCGTATTTATCCGCCAAATATCCGGCAAGGTACGCCGTTTGAAAATTCACCGCGCCGCTCAGATCGAACGGCTCGATAGATTCCATGAGTTCGTCGGGCATTTTCGACGATCCGTCCACCGGAACCCCGCTAAAACCGATACTGCCGCCGCGATATACCGAAAAATGCTGTGTTTCGGTATAGTCGTATTTGTTGTCGCTCCAAAGGCGAACGCGTGTGGCACGATATCGAACCTGAGCGTTGACATCCGTGTCGAATATCCAAAAAGGCACATATACACCCTTGATTTCGTCAATATGGTTCTGATCCTTGAAAATCTTTGGAAGCAGCCGTTTACCGGAA
>CAYWMF010000149.1:0-4821 GCA_964459175.1 uncultured Oscillospiraceae bacterium | reverse complement strand
ATGTACGAAATCGACAAAAAGACCGGCGAGCCTAAGGTCAAAAACGGCGCACCCGTCGCCAAAACCAGCCATACGCTTAACCCCGTGCCCTGCATTTTCTATGACAACAGCGCCGATTACAAGGTTGTCGAGGGCAGCTACGGCCTTGCCAATGTTGCGGCAACCGTCGTAAACCTTTTGGGATATGAAGCTCCCGAAATCTGGGAAAAATCCATGATCGAATTCGATAAATAAGCCGAATTAAACCGCGTGAAACCGCATTAGTCAAAATGCATTGATTAAAAAAACCCTTTCGCTGTGCCGAACGGTATAGCGAAAGGGGTTTTGTGTGTGATAGGGGTTGAAATTGTCAAGATATGTACATGAATTAATTCAAAAATCCGAGGTCGCGAATGATGATAGGCTCTTTTGCTTTTCCGCCGCAAACTTGGAAGAAGCAGATTATCTTCAGCACAAGGAAAACAGCCTCAAGAATTGCAAATGCGATTGGAACAATGACCGTCCAGCACAAGACTGCCGCGCAAATGGCGCCCAGTACGGTACATACGGTGAATTTGAGCGCTTGCTTGACGTGGAAGCGGACGTATCCCGAGGTATTGCTTGCCAGAAGAGCAATTATGATGCCGATGGCTCCAAACAGGTAGGGAAGCATTGCATAAATCTTGTTGTCGGAAACGTCGCTTGCTTCGAATTGTGTCGTGTGGTCGTAAATGTTGATTGCCGGCGCTTGATTTGTCATGAAGCTTGTGCCGCAGTTTGAGCAAAACGCCGCGTTGTCATCGAGTTGAGCGTGACAATTGGGACAGATTTTCATGTGTACACCTTCTTTAAATTTTATGTACCACTATTGTAGCACAAAAACGCAGATAATGCAATACTTATTTTACAATTCGTCAAAATGCTTAATTTTTTGTCGGATTGTTGTGCCATGTTGACAAGAGCATTGATTTGGCAAGGCTGAAACAAGTGGAAAATTCGAAAAAATATTTATAAAAATTTCTGTTTTGTATTGACTTTTGCACAGATGTGTGATACACTTAAAGTAACTTGAAATACTGATAAAATCAGTAAAATTTTAACAAGTGAGAGGTATTTGAAATGAATACGAGAATGGACAGAAGCCGCCTGAATCTCGGCGCGTATATTCTTCAGCCCTATGCAAGAACCGAACAGCATATCAAGGACATTAAGGACTGCGGTCTTGATTTTATCGTTTGCATGAACTATGACCGTCCGATGCTTGATTTGTTTGCAAAGTACGGACTCGGCGCAGAGCTCAACAGCGTACTGCCCGGCTGGTGGGGCGGCAACGGCGACAGAGCCGGCAAAATGCATGAGGTTAACCCCATCGAAAAATATTATGAAGCTGCCGCTAAATTTGAGGATCACCCCGCAATTTGGGGCATTGACCTGGGTGACGAGCCTTCGGCGCTGGATTTTCCGCATTACCGCAATGTTGTTAACGCCGCAAACGAGCTGTTCCCCAAGCAGTTCAGCTATCTGAACCTTTACCCCAACTACGCTTCCGTTGCGAAGAACAATGCAGAGGAAACCGTAAACCAGCTCGGAACCAAGACCTACGCAGAGCATATCGAGGAATATTGCAAGAATGTTCCGCTGGATTATATCTGCTATGACTATTATGTATATTCCACCCGCAACGTAATGGGCTTCTATGAAAACCTGCGCATTGTTGCCGACGCCGCAAGACGCTACGGCCGCAGTCTGTGGTTTGTTCCTCAGGTTAACTCCAGCCGAGAAGACGAGTGGATCAGCGAAAACCGTCTGCGCTTCCAGGCGTTCTCCTCCATGGCATTCGGCGCAGAAACCATCATTTGGGCTTGCTACACCGCCGGCTGGTGGAAGAACCAGGTTGTTGACGAAAACGGCAACAAGACCCAGCAGTACGAAAAGCTCAAAAAGATTAATAAGGAAATTTCGACCATAGCCGAAGAATACATGAAATATCGTTGCACAACAACTCATTTTGTTGGCTTCGAGGCTAACGCAACCCTCAACCAGGCTCCCATTGACGAGCTCAATAACGGCTACTTTATCGGCCTTAAGAGCGATGCGAACAAGCCGCTTGTTGTGGGCGATCTTACCGGCCGTTGCGATAACAGCAAAAAGGCTTTGTTTGTTGTTGCCGCTGACGATTATCTTGACGAAAACCAGACTTCGTCCAACATCGTATTCCGCTGCGACGGCAAATCTATCGTTGCATACGGCGGCGAGGGCAAGGTTCCGGTTAACTACAACGCCGAAACAGGCGAATATTCCATCGCTATCAAGTCCAGCGAAGGAATTCTTATTGTCGCAAAATAAGAAAAAACGTCAAAAAGCCTTTCGGGAAGCCTTTCGGCTTCCCGAAAAGTTGCTTAATTGTAAAAAAATAAATTTTTTTCTTAAAAACTATTGACTTTTTTCTAAAAATGTGGTATTATATTCAAGCAGTTTTGATAGGGTATGCGGGTGTTATTCAATGGTAGAATGTCAGCCTTCCAAGCTGAATGCGTGGGTTCGATTCCCATCACCCGCTTTTTATGTGCCAATAGCTCAGCTGGATAGAGCAACTGCCTTCTAAGCAGTAGGTCGGGGGTTCGAGTCCCTCTTGGCACGCTTGATATATGGTGGATATAGCTCAGTTGGTTAGAGCGCCAGGTTGTGGCCCTGGAGACCGTCGGTTCGAGTCCGATTATCCACCCTCACAAAAAATAATATTTATTTTTGCAAAAGCTATTGACAAATGCAAAAATATATGATATAATATTTATGCAAAAGAACGCGATTACCGGTCATGCGGTAAGCATGGTCAGTTGTTCTGAGCCGTAAATATTAATATGGCGGAATAGCTCAGCTGGCTAGAGCACTCGGTTCATACCCGATAGGTCGTAGGTTCAAATCCCACTTCCGCTATTTATTCGGCCCGTTGGTCAAGCGGTTAAGACACCGCCCTTTCACGGCGGTATCATGGGTTCGATTCCCGTACGGGTCACTAAAAAAACACTTGCTTTGGCAAGTGTTTTTTTGCGCTTTGATAAAATACGGTGTTCTGTCGGAACATAATTTAATACCCCCACACATGTAAATTGTGTGGGGGTATGCTTGGTTGAAAAGCGTTTTAACCTATGAATGTGATGGGGATCATGATGGGGTAGGCGAGGGTTGGACAGGTGATTTCGGCGTAAACGCGGTTGACGACTTCGATTTTTTCGCCGACGGTTATGGTGAAGCTTGTGTCGGCGGTGCCATAAAGGCCGTGACTCGGCTGAGGATAAAGAAGCTGGAAGGTTCTGCTATATTTGCCGACAGTCCATGTTTCGGGAAGAATTAAGCGGAGCTGCAATTTTCTCGATTCACGAATTGTAGGCTTGTAAGTGAAGCTCAGAGTTACGCGGCGCTCTTCGCCCTCGGAAATTCTCGGAGTGTCGTCAAGGGAAACGCGAATTGTAAAGGGACGGTAGAAGGTTATATCATACGAATATGGTGAGCGGCTCAAAAGCTCCTTTGAGGTCAAGGTGTTGTAGGCTTTTCGCGCTTCGTCGGAATATTCCGTTTCGCCGTCGGTGAAAGCAAAGTCTATATTGTTCGCCGCCATTATGCGCGGAACCATCGCATATACGCGCTGTGTCAGCTGTTCGCAGGTTTTGGGAATTCTGTGGTTATACATTCCGCTTATGAAAGCGGTAACAATTTTGTCACCGACATATGCCTTCAGGTCGTCGGGAATTCCGGCGGTGCCTTTGATTATGCCGAGGGTAGCGCCGATTGTTGCGGCGGTGCAGTCGGTGTCGTCGCCGCAGTTTATAGCGTAAATCATGGATTTTTTGAAGTCGCCCTCACCGTAAAGCAGACCGATTACGGTAAAGCCGAGATTACCCGGTGCTTGGAACCAGCCGAGGTCTTTATTGAATTCCACAACCTTGTCGCGCGCGTCGCGGTAGGAAATGCCTTTGTCGTAGCAGTCCATAACAAGACGAATGGTTTGACAGGTTGCCGAGGTTTCGGGTATTTTGGACAGCGCGGTCTCTATAAGTACGCGAATATCGCTTTCGACGTATGCAAGACTTTGCAGACCGGCAGTAAAGATTTCCGCACAGGCACCCTCGTCTACACCATGGTCAACCATTGCGTCCATAGTGGCGTATTTTACGGCAACGTTTGGTACACCGGGGGCAAGAGACGCCCATATTTCACTGCGAATCCAGGCACCGTTGGAGGTTTTCCATTTTTCGTTGTCTATTTCGCCACTCATCGGAGGCAAAAGACCGAGGCGAAGATTGGTTTTGCAGGTGCCGTATTCGTTGCAATGCGGCGGAATCCAGTCAAGCCAGTATTCCGCAAGCGTGTTGATGTCAAAGTTGTTGGGTGTTACCTGCTCCAGCGCGCACAGCCAGACCAGCTGAAGATCAAGGTCGTCGTTTGGGAGCGGCTCACCGCTTGGCGAGGAAAAGCCTTGGATATCAAGGGGTTTTCTTGTGCCCTCGTAGGGCGCACCCATTGTGCCGCCTATATTTTTGCCGAGCCAGCAGGCGTGAAGCTTGTCGAGATAGGTTTCACGGTTGAGTCTTAACATTAAATCACCTCATAAAATAATTTACAGAATATGTTTGAATTTGTTTTAACCGATGAAAGTAATCGGGATCATGACAGGATAGGGGAGAGTGGAGGATGTGATTTCGGCGTAAACGCGGTTGACGGCTTCGATTTTTTCGCCGGCGGTTATGGTGAAGCTTGTGTCGGCGGTGCCGTACAGACCGTGAATGGGCTGAGGATAAAGAAGCTGGAAGGTTCTGCTATATTTGCCGACAGTCCATGTTT
>CAYWMF010000148.1:0-4825 GCA_964459175.1 uncultured Oscillospiraceae bacterium | reverse complement strand
GTTATTTTTCGATTGCTTTGTCGAGGGCGGCTACCTTTCGGTTGCATTGTCGAAGGCGGCAAGGTCGGTGTCTTTGGCGACGGGGATGACCTTGACGGAAATTTCGTGCGTCATTTGCTCGTCGGCCTCGGTGACAGCTATCGTGAGGTTGGCGTAATCGAAGGTGAAGCCCACCTCGGGGATATTGCCGCAGACCTCGGAAAGCCAGCCGTTGACGGTGTTGGATTCGATTTCGTCGCTCTTTTCGAGCTCGAAATACTCGAAAAATTCGTCAATCGAGATGCCGGAAAGCACGCGGTAGGTGTCCTCGCTCATGGGAATAATGGGCTCTGTGGCTTCGTCCTGCTCGTCCCAAATTTCGCCGACAAGCTCCTCGATGATATCCTCCATGGTGACGATACCGGACATGTGACCGTACTCGTTGACGACCAGCACCATGTGGGTGTGGTTGGTCTGCATATCCTTGAACAGCGCGTCAAGATGAATGGTTTCGGGCACGAATTCGGGGGCAAGAAGCACGTCCGCCAGCTTGAAGCCGGGGATATGGCGCTTGAGAAGGTAGTTGCGCGTGTGCAGAACGCCGATAATTTTATCGACGTTTTCGGAATAAACCGGTATGCGCGAGTAGCCTTCACTTTCGATAATTTCAAGCAGCTCGCTTTCGGTGATATCCTCGGGCACGGAAATGACCGAGCTGCGCTGGGTCATAACGTCGGCCGCCGAAAGGCGCTCCAGCTTGAAAACATTTTTTATGTATTCGACGTCGTCCTGCTTGAGGGTGCCCTCGTCGGCACCGGCGTCCAGCATGACGACAATTTCCTCCTCGGAGACGGATTCGTCCTTATCGTGCGGGTCGATGCCGAACAGGCGCAGCACGGTGTTGGTGGACACCGTCAAAAACCGGATAATCGGCTTCAAAATCACGGTTAGCGCCGAAATAACGCCGCAAACGGCGCCGGCAAGCTTTTCCTTGTGGCGCATAGCGATGCGCTTTGGCACAAGCTCGCCCAAAACCAGCGTGAAATAGGACAAAGTCAGGGTAATCAAAACGACGGAAACCGTGTCGATGACCGACAGGTAGGCGTCGGGAATGTGAAAAGCCGACACCAGTACAGCCGTGAGCTTTTCGGCGAAATTATCGGCGGCGAACGCCGAACCGAGAAAGCCCGCCAGCGTAATGCCAATCTGAATGGCCGACAGGAATTCGGTCGGATTTTCGATTATTTTGAGCATCTTTTTTGCCTTGACGTCGCCGTCCTCGGCAAGAGAGCGTATTTTTTTCTCGTTAATTGAAATCAGCGCAATTTCGGTTGCGGCGAAAAATGCGTTCAGTAAAATCAGTATAAGCTGTAAAAACAGCTGTTGCAATATATCGGACATATTTACTCCATGTATAAATTTTTTGTTATTTTAATTTCATTTTCGGGCGAATGATGAGCATGAAAATAAAGCTTCACCGCTTTCAGTCGAGAAAGCAGACAAATTTATACAGGCGTATATGCCCTAAATTGAAGTCACAGTCGTTGTCGCAACTTCGGGGCAGCGGGTCCACAAAGCCAACTCCTTCCGGCGCAAAAATACAAAAATATTGTTATCAGGTGTTTTTCATTATTATGGATTCGATGCAGTCGCTGACGTGCTCGCAGGCGTCGGCGCAGGATTCGAGGCAATCGTAAATTTCGTACCACGAAATCGTGGTCAAAACGTCGCTCGACTTTCTTGTAATTTCATGCAATGAAGCGAGGTACAGCTTATCGCAGTCCTCCTCGATATCGTTGGACTTGACGATAAGGTCGTGAATGGTTTTGGACTTTTTGAAGTTTTCGAACTCATTCATTATACTGCACAGAATATCGCAGGCGCTGACAAGCTTTTTCGAGTACTCGACAACCGAGGGCTCGATGGTTTTGATGTTATAAATATACAGCTTTTGCAGAACCTCCTCGAGGATATCGGGCACGTTGTCCAGCTGTTGGCTGAGCATATCCAAATCCTCGCGGTCAACCGGCGTAACGAACGCTTTAGCCAGCGCACGGCTCATTTCGTGCTTTTTGATGTCGGCGCTGTGCTCATGCTCGTGCATTTGGCTCAGCATACCCTCCAGCTTATCGGCGTCGAAGTTTTCCAAGCATTCCACAAGGTAAGCCGCCGCATTTTTCGCGATGGCGGCGCATTCCGCAAAATTTTCGAAATAGAATTTATCGCTTTTAGCCATTATATAATCTCCTTTTTATCAGATAAATATTACCATAAAGAGCTTTGTCATCAAATATCCGACCAGTCCGCAGCCCGGGAAGGTCAGCACCCAGGTCAAGACCATTTCTTTAACCACGCCGAAATTGATAGCCGACACGCGCTTTACCGCGCCGACACCCATAATTGAGGTGGTTTTGGCATGCGTTGTCGAAACCGGCAGGCTGAACACCGAGCAAAACAGCAACGAAAGCGCCGCCGCAATATCGGCCGAAAAGCCCTGATATTTTTCCAGCTTAACCATATCCATACCGACGGATTTAATGATTTTTTTGCCGCCCATAGCGGTTCCTGCCGCCATAATGACGGAGCAGACAACCATCAGCCAAATGGGAATTTCAATTTCGGACGGCAGCTTTTGTCCCTGCGACATGTAAACGCAAAGCAGAATTACGCCCATGAACTTCTGGCCGTCCTGCGCGCCGTGCATAAATGCCATCGACGCCGCGCCCGCGATTTGTGCGCCGCGGAAAAACGGCTCGGTTTTGGGGCGGTCGGCCTTGCGGAACAGCGCTGTGACGATTTTGCATACCAGCCAGCCCATCGAGAAGCCCAGCACAACCGAAATCACGATACCGTAGATAACCTTGATCCATTCGCCGCCGTTAACGCCGTCGAAGCTGTTATGCAAAGCGATGGCGCTGCCGGTCAGACCCGCGATCAGCGCATGGCTTTCACTGGTCGGTATGCCGAAAACCCACGCCAGCGTAGCCCACAGCACAATAGCAAAAAGCGCGGCGCTGAGCGCGATAATCGCCTCCTTGGAGTTATCGCCGAAATCCACCATTTTGGTGATTGTTTCGGCAACGGTGGCGTTGAGCATTGTCATTAAAAATACGCCGAGAAAGTTGAATACGGCCGCCATAAGTATGGCCGCGCGGGGCGACATACAGCGCGTTACAACGCAGGTTGCGATAGCGTTGGGAGCGTCGGTCCAACCGTTGACCAAAATAACGCCCAGCGTCAGCGTAACCGCGATAAACAGCAGGGGATTCGCCGTCATTTGATTCCAAAAGCTTAAAATATCCATAGACTGCCTTTCCGTTGATTAACAAAACGAAATTTTAAAGCATTATAATGTGCTTTTATAATATTATAACACATTTTATTATAAAATGCAATAGTAAAATTAGCAGTCACAGCGAGCCGTATTGCGACTCGCTGTGGAAAAAGCGGTAAATATCAAGCATTTTTCGAATTTAATGCTTTCAAATCATGGAATATAACAATATTTTTGGCTGATATAAAGGAAATTTATATGCTTATTTAAGCCGTCAAAATTAATGTCCGGCTACCGGGGTGAAGGTATAATTTTCGCCCAGGATTTCGTCCAACAGCGCGGTAAACTCGTCCACGCCGGTTTTGATGAAGGTCATTTCGGCAATAATTACGCCGTTTCCGATCTGCGAAAACTCGACAAAAGCCGAATAGTCGCTGTTATATTTGAGATAAAGCGCGAAATCGCCTGCAAAATCCGCCGGCATAACATAGCCCTCACGCTCGGTCAAAAGCGAGGTTGCCGCAAGAGCTACACTGCCCTCGAGGTTGTTGTAGCTGGTGGCAAGGGACAAAAGCTTGAACTTGTCCAGCGAAAGGAGCTTGGCATACTGCTCGCCGTCTTCGCTGTCCTCAAACTGCGCGATGGCAGCGGATTTGTTGATTTTCAGCTCGTAAATCGTGTCCGGCTCGGAATAATCGGCGGAAGCGATTTGCGCCACGATATCTCGTATTGCGGAGCTGTTCGACACGCAAGCATCGATATACGCCTCATCCGCGGCCAGCGCGGCGCCGTTGACGGCGTGCTTTATCGCCTCGTCGATGTAGGTCGTGTCGTTTTGTTGTTTTTCGTTGTTTTCGCTCTTATACGTGCCCACAAGAACCGCGGTGGGACCGTCGGCACCGCCGATAATCCCGATGGTGTCATCGGCACAGCCGAAAAGCGACAGCGCGACAAGCGCCGATATTGCAAATAAAAGTGTCTTTTTCATGATTATACCTCCGTAATGATATTTAGACTCAGTTTGCGAAAAAAAGTTCCGATTCGGCGGTATTTTCCAATTTGTAGGGGGTTCCCACGGAAAAAAGTAAGGGAGTTTCGAACGAAACTCCCTGTTTTTAATGTGTTGCTGCGAAAATGAAGTTTCGCGGAAAAGTTTGATTGTGCAACCCCCTCAGTCAGCCTGCGGCTGACAGCGAGCTATGAAATATTCTCAACCTTTAGCGACGTAAGTCGCGTGCACAGGGGGGGTTCCACAATTGCGAATTGTTTATTCCGCCGGTGCGTCGGTGCTGTAAACCTCGGCTTCGTCCTCAGCGGCGGCCTCGGCCTGCTCCTCGGGCTCGATGAGCGCGCGGATAGAGAGGCTGATATTCTTCTTTTCGGTGTCGATATCAATAATCTTGGCATCAACCACGTCGCCGATCTTGACAACCTCGTCAACCTTGTTAACGCGGCGGTCAGCCAGCTGAGAAATGTGGATAAGGCCGTCAACGTCGGGCACGATTTCGGCAAATGCACCGAAAGAGGTAAGTCCGACAATCTTAACCGATGCGACGTCGCCTACAGAATACT
>CAYWMF010000147.1:2435-4843 GCA_964459175.1 uncultured Oscillospiraceae bacterium | reverse complement strand
CCGCCTGCACCGCTTCACTGCCGCCGACCGACGGCGAAACGCAAAGCGTCGTTGACCTTTTGGGCAGAAGCGTCGAGGTTCCGAAAAATATCGAAAAGGTCGCCTGCATCGGCTCCGGTGCTCTGCGGCTGTACAGCTATGTCGGCGATATGACCAAGCTCTGCGGCGTTGAAGCATGCGAATATGGGCATTTGATTTCGGTTCGGCCGTATCAGCTGTTGAACGCCGAGCTTTTCGCCTCGCTTCCGTCAATAGGCGCGGGCGGTCCCGGCGGTTCACCCGATGCCGAGGCATTGGCGACGGCGGCGCCCGATGTGATTTTTTCGCTGTATACGCAGGACGCCGCCGCCATGGACGAGCTTCAGGCAAAAACCGGAATACCTGTCGTGGTTTTGAGCTACGGCGACACCGAGGCGTTCGACGAGGACGTGTTGACCTCAGTCACATTGATGGGCAAAATTTTGGGGCGCGAACAGCGCGCCGACGAGGTTTGCAGCTTCATTTCGGCGCTTACCGCTGACCTTGAAAGACGCACCGCGGACATTCCCGACAGCCAAAAGCGGACGGTTTACCTCGGCTGTCATACCAACTACGGCACGCACGGCATCGGCAGCTCCACGGCGAATTATTCGCTGTTCAACGCGGTTCACGCGCTGAACGTGCTGGATCTCAACGGCTACAGCGGCTACCAAAAGGCGCTGGATTTGGAGTCGATTATCACCATGAACCCCGACATTATAATTCTTGACGCGGCGGGCGAGAGTATTCTGAACGAGGAGTACGCCAAAAACAAGGCGGCGTTTGAGCTTATGGGCGCTTTTCAAAGCGGCGAAATATACATGCAAATGCCGTACAATGCCTATTTCACCAATCTCGAAATCGCCTACGCCGACGCCTATTTCATCGGTAAGGCGCTCTACCCCGACAGATTTTCCGACGTTGACATCGCCGAAAAATTCGACGAAATTTCCGTCGCTCTGCTGGGCGCTCCCTGCTATGAGCGCGTCTGCACCGCCCTCGGCGGAGGCTATCGCAAATATATTTTGAATTGACGCACGTTAGGCGTTGTGGGGGATATACGATTCGTTATTTTGTTCTTATTCTGTGAATTTCACATTAGTTTGTGCAATGTGCATAAAATGAGAACTTGAGTTTCTATGTTTCATCGTGAAAAATTCATTTTTTGATATTGAACTTGGCGGCGTTATGTTGTATAATGGTTTCATAACCACTGAAATTAATCATCTTATTTTACATACAGAGGATTTTTATTCAGAATTTTAACATTGGAGGACAATACAATGCCTAACATCAGCACTGCCAACATTCGAAATATCGCCTTGCTCGGTCACAGCGGAAGCGGAAAGACCTCTCTCGCAGAGGCTATGATGTTTCTGACAAAAGCTACCGACCGGTTGGGCAAAATTAGCGAGGGAAACACCGTTTGCGACTACGACCCGGAAGAAATTAAGAGAGGATTTTCGGTTTCCACCGCAATAGCTCCGATAAATTACAAGGATAAAATTATCAATATTATAGACACTCCCGGCTATCTCGATTTTATTGCCGAGACGCGTCAAGCACTTCGCGTTGCCGGAAGCGCCATGATCGTCGTTAACGCCAAGGCCGGGCTGGAGGTCGGCTGTGAGCTGGGCTGGAGATATGCCCAGGAGGCGAAAATCCCGAAATCCATTTTTGTAAACCATCTTGACGAGGAAAACACCGATTTCAGCAAGATTTTCATGGAAATGCGCAATATGTTCGGCGTATCGGTTTGCCCGCTGGTAGTTCCGCTGGTTGAAAATAATCAGCTGGTTTGCCTTGTCGATATCGCGCACCGCACTGCGTTCATACGTGAAAACGGTGTCAGAAAGCAAATCGAGGTATCACCCGGTGCCGAGGCTTTGATCGAAAAATACAAAATGCTTTTGGATGAGTCGTTGGCAGGAACCTCCGACGAGCTTATGGAGAAATTCTTCACCGAGGACCCCTTCACCGAGGAGGAAACGCTCAAGGCTTTGCACGACGGCATGGTTTCCGGCGAGATAACCCCCGTTTATTCCGGCTCCGCCACGACACTTTGGGGCGTGGAGCACTTCCTCGAATACATAGCCAATTCTTACCCCACGCCGCTTGACAAAAAGGTTGAGCGCGGCATCGAGGGCCCTATCGAAATCAAAGAGCACGGACCGGCGTCCATATTCGTTTTCAAAACCGTTGCCGACCCGTTTGTCGGTAAAATGTCCTATTTTAAGGTCATGAGCGGTGTGCTCAAAAAGGACGACGTTCTCAAAAATCTTACCACCGGACAAAGCGAAAAATTTGCCCACATTTACGTTTCAAAGGGTAAAAAGCAAATCGAAGTCGAAGAAATGGCCTGCGGCGATATAGGTGTCACCTCCAAGCTG
>CAYWMF010000147.1:0-2425 GCA_964459175.1 uncultured Oscillospiraceae bacterium | reverse complement strand
AACACCAACGACACGCTTTCTGCCGACAACGACAAGCAATATTCAAAAATCACCTATCCCGAGCCGCTTCTCTGCACCGCGATTATGCCTAAGGCTAAGGGCGACGAGGATAAGATTTCGTTCGGTATCAACAAGCTTTTGGAAGAGGATTTGTCCATCAGATACGAAAACCGCGCCGAAACCAAGCAGCAGCTGCTGTACGGTCTGGGCGAACAGCATATAGATGTCATCGTTTCGCGACTTAAGACGCGCTTTGGTACGTCGGTCGAGCTGGCACCCGAAAAAATCGCGTATCGCGAGGCTATCAAGAAAACAGTTAAGGTAGAGGGCAAGCACAAAAAGCAGTCCGGCGGCAAGGGTCAGTACGGCCACGTTTGGATAGAATTTTCGCCCGGCGAACAAGACGGCCTCACCTTCACCGAAAGCATTTTCGGCGGCTCCGTGCCTAAGAATTTCCACCCCGCGGTTGAAAAGGGACTTCAGGAATGTATGGCTAAGGGCGTTTTGGCGGGATTCCCGGTTGCAAGCCTTAAGGCTAACCTCTTTGACGGCTCGTATCACGATGTCGATTCGTCGGAAATGTCCTTTAAGCTGGCGGCGGCTATCGCCTTCAAGGAGGGCTTGAAGCAGGCTAATCCCGTTATTCTCGAGCCTGTCGGCAACCTCAGCGTCACCGTGCCGGACGGCATGATGGGCGATATTATCGGCGATATAAATAAGCGCCGCGGCAAGGTTATGGGCATGAACCCAAGCGAGGATTTGAAGGGCTACAGCATAGTCGAGGCAGAGGTTCCGCAAAGCGAAATGGGCAACTATACCATTGTTCTGCGCGCGGCAACCCAGGGACGCGGCAGCTTCACATATAAGTTTGACCGCTACGCCGAGGCACCCGCCAATGTGGCGCAAAAAATAATAGAGGAAGCTAAAAAGAACGCCGAAGCGGAGAAATAATCAATCCGAACGGCAATGAAAACAGAATAATGTAAAGCAGCGCCAACGCGGAAAATGCCGCGATGGCGCTGTTTTTTATAATGGAAGATTTTGCAAAGCAAAATCTTCCTCTTGAAGGCTTCCCCTTGAGGGGGAAGCCTTTGACGCGCCGTTGGTGCGTTGCTAATGGCGAATTAATATAACGGCGCGAACAAAATTTTCAATTTGTGCGGCGCTGCTGTATAAAATGCGAGATTTGAGCGCATACTGTTTACGAATATTTTAAAAGGCAGGTGCGGGCATGGGAGAGCAAATTCTGAAAATGAGCGGCATTGAAAAGCGCTTTTCGGGGGTGTGTGCCCTGAAAAATGCGAATTTCGAGCTTCGCGCCGGTGAGGTTCATGCGCTTATGGGCGAAAACGGCGCAGGCAAATCAACGCTTATGAAGGTGCTGTGCGGCATTCATCAGCGTGACGGCGGCAGGGTGGAGCTGTTCGGCAGAGAGGTTAATTTCAGAAATATTTCCGAATCGCAAAGGGCGGGCATTGCCATAATTCACCAGGAGCTTAACATGATGAATCACCTGAGCGTGGCGCAAAATATATACATCGGCCGTGAGCCGATGCTGGGCGGTATTATTATTGACGACGCAAAAATGCGGCGGCAGGCCGCCGAGCTGTTCGAGCGCATCGGCGTGCATATAGACCCGTCGCAAACGCTGGGCACGCTTACCGTCGGCAAGCAGCAAATGGTTGAAATAGCCAAAGCAATATCCTTTGATTCCAAGCTTTTGATACTTGACGAGCCGACGGCGGCGCTGACACAGCCGGAGGTGGAGGAGCTGTTCAAAATAATGAACGAGCTTCGCGCCAAGGGCATCGGCATGATATATATTTCCCACAGAATGGACGAAATCGGCAGGATTTCCGACCGGATAACGGTTATGCGCGACGGTGAATACGTGGGCACGCTGGTTACTAAGGAAAGCAGCCGCGACGAGCTGGTTCGAATGATGGTAGGGCGCGTGATATACGGCGACAAAAAGCAAAAAAGCAATGCTTTGCCTGATGCGCCGACGGTGCTGGAGGTTCGTGGGCTGAGCCGACGCGGGGTGCTTGATAATATCAATTTTAAGCTGCGCCGCGGCGAGATATTGGGCTTTTCGGGCTTGATGGGCGCGGGGCGCACCGAAACCGCGCGCGCGATATACGGTGCGGATAAATACGACAGCGGCGAAATTATTGTAAACGGCGAGCTTGTGAAGATAAACGAGCCGTCCGACGCGGTGAAGCACGGAATTTGCTACCTGTCGGAGGATCGAAAGCAGTATGGGCTTTTGCTGTCAAAATCCGTGGCGGAAAATTCCGTGCTGGCAAACCTTGACGATTATATCACGGCGGGCTGGATAAACGACCGAAAAATCAACATGGCCGCCGAGGATATAAACAAGGTTTTAAAGACCAAAACTCCGTCGATGCTTCAGCAGGTGCGCAAC
>CAYWMF010000146.1:0-4889 GCA_964459175.1 uncultured Oscillospiraceae bacterium | reverse complement strand
GTACCCAGCGTTATCATAACCGAGCAGCGACTGCCCGCCGCCGCGCCGCATTCTGCCTCACCCTTGGCCGCCGCGTTGGCATCGTTGGCTATATAAACCTTTTCAAACGGAATATACTTTTTCAAAATTTCGACAATCGGGAAAAAGCTGAACGGCAGGTTGTTGGCATACTCGACTCTGCCGGCGTCGTTATTCGCGATACCTGGGGTGGAAATTCCGCAAAATGCTATGTCCGAAACCTTCAGTCCCGCCTCTTCGATCACCTGATTGCAGAGCTTTGCCATATCCTTAACGATTTCTTCGGGCTCGCGTTTTGCCAGCGTAGGGGTGGTGGCCTTTTTTATGATTTTGTTCTCGCTTACAAGTCCTACGGCGATATTTGTACCGCCCAAATCAATACCTATTGTATACATATTCTATTCTCCTTAAAAATATTTATTATCTGTCAATTTCGTTGTCCTGAATGCCCATCAGCTTTTTGTTGAACTCAATCGCAGTGTTATAGCCCATCTTTTTCTGACGGTTATTCATGGCGGCAATTTCCAAAATAATAGCAAGATTTCTGCCGGGGCGAACCGGCACGGTGATGCTTGGAATTTGAATGCCCATTATTTCGGTGTATTCGGTGTCCATGCCGAGTCGCTCGTAAAATTTGCCCTCGACCCACGGCTCAAGATTGATAACAAGGTCAATTTTTTCGGTCATTTTAACGGCGCCCATACCGAATATGCGGCGCACGTCAACAATGCCGATGCCGCGAAGCTCGACGTAATGGCGAATTATTTCCGGTGCGGAGCCGACCAGCGTTTTGGCTGAAACCTTTTTAATTTCCACCGCGTCGTCCGCGATAAGACGGTGGCCGCGCTTTACAAGCTCAATGGCTGTTTCGCTTTTTCCGACGCCGCTGTCGCCCAAAATCAAAAGTCCCTCGCCGTATACCTCGACAAGAACGCCGTGACGCGTAATGCGCGGCGCAAGCTGAACATTGAGATACGCGATGTAAGCCGCCATAAATGCCGACGAACGCTCATGTGTGCGCAATACCGGACAGCCGTATTTTTTTGCCGCCTCGATAAGCTCCGGAAATACCACCAGCTCGCTGGTGTAAATCAGGCATTTCGGCAATGTTGCAAAAAAGGTGTCGAATATTTCAAGGCGCTTTTGCGGCGTCTGAGCCAAAATATATTCATGCTCGGTGATGCCGATAATCTGTGTGCGCTCCGGGTCAAAACGGTCAAAAAAGCCCGAAAGCGGAAGCCCGGGGCGGTTTATATCCGTTTTTGTTATGCGGATTTGTCTGCCGTTTTCCGGAAGATAAATTTCTTCAAGAGAGAATTCATTTATAATCTGTTCAATCGTTACGAAATATTGCTCGTTTTCCATGCCATCATGCCTTTCCGATTTATTTTTCTCGCCTTATGCGCCGAAATTGAACATTTTAGTACCGAAAACCTCGGGGTTATACATCACAATAACGCAGTCGAAATCGTATTTTTCCACATATTCCGACGGTATCGGTGCTTCACTGTCGCGCAGGTCTACCATATGCAGTTCGCTGACACAGGTAGAAAGGAACGCCGCAAAAGGCAGTGAATACGAATCCTTTATAAGCAAAATTTTAATATCGTTATCGATTTTATTGTTCTTTATTATCAAGTCGCCGTAATCGTATTCAAAATACGCCGCATGCTTATTTGCCGCCTTATCGCTGCTGTCGAGAATATAGCGGCGGACAATCGCGCTCATGAAATCGCCCTCGTAGGCGGGATTTTCAAGCGATGCCAAAGCGTTGTAAACCGTGTAATCCGTTTCGAAGCTCGGCTGTATAAACGTGTAATCGTCATAGCCCGAAAGCGCCGCGCCCACACGACGACCGAGCGAGCCGAGATAGCTGTCGGGGTATTCGGTGATGGTATAATTATTTAAATCAGAATAAAAGCCCTGCGGGTCGATGCCCAAATTATAGCTTTCGTTAAGCCGCTCTACCACCTCGCCGAACGCCCAAAACGCCGTTTTGGTCGTCCAATGGTGGTCGGTGGCATAAAACATCGAACTGCGGTCGAGGTTACACTGCTTGACCCTTTCGCGCAAATCAAATGTATCAACGCCGCTGTCACTGAGCAATTTTAAAAACACATCGCAGTCCTCGTTGGCATAATTTTCGGCGCCGCTCGGATAAACGGTATAGCCCTCCAGCTTTTTATTGGGCGCCTGAACATACAAAAACGGCGTTTGCATATTCGACAGCTTTTGAGCGAAAGCTATTGTTTTTTGCGTTTCGGCGCTGACATCGAAATGCGGCGCCGGAAAATGCAGCTTACCGTGCGTGTCGCGGATTATGTAGCCGTATTCCGCGTCCTCGATGGTCGTTGCCTGCTGTGTCGAGGTAAGCCGCTGAGCCAGCGACCAAATTTCCACAAAGCGCTCTTTATTGTAAAAGCCGTCGGTGTACACCGTTTCGATTTCGGACGGCTTGAACGGAATATTTTTCAGTATAGTCATGCCGCCGAACAAGAAAATAATGGCCAGAAACAGCACCGTCACCACTATTTCTTTAGTAAAAAGCTTTTTCATTTATTCCTCTCAAAACATTTTCTTTTTTGCAAGTATCACTGCGACAATCGCCACAATCAGCCCTGCAATGCCCACGGGATACCAAAAGCTTCCCGCCAGCGGTATGCCCTCGACATTCATGCCGTAAAGACCGGAAATTATGGTGGGAACTGCCATAATTATTGTCAGCGATGCCAAAAGCTTCATGGCGGCGTTAAGGTTATTCGAAATAACCGATGCAAATGCGTCTATCATACCGGACAAAATCGAGCTGTAAATATCTGACATTTCTCTTGCCTGACGCAGCTCGATTATAACATCGTCGAACAAGTCCTCGTCGTCCTCGTACATTTTTATAAGGCGGCCGCGCTCGACCTTATGGAGCGTGGTTTCGATGGACTTAAGTGAGGTGGAAAAATAGACAAGCGACTTTGACAGCGCCATAAGCTGAATAATTTCTTTATTTTTTGTTGCCTTGTAAAGCTGATTTTCAATATATACGGTAATTTTATCAATTTGCTTGAGATATTGAAGATAGCGTGCCGCCAGCGCCAGCATCATTTTCAGAAAAAATCGGCTTTTCAGCGCGGGGTTCACACCGCGTATGTGTCCGTCGGCAATATCCTTGAGCACGCTGTTTTCCTTTAGGCTTACCGTGATAATATAATCCTGCGTAAAAATTACGCCTATCGGGAAGGTGGAATAGGTGACCGAACCGTTGTCGCTTTTCAGCGCCACAGGGCCGTCCACCAAAATCAGGGTTGTGCCGTCGTCGTTTTCGGCACGTCCCATTTCCTCCTCGTCCAATGCCGCGCGGATATATTCCGGCTCGATTTTAGTTTGCTCGCACACTGTATTTATTTCGTCGCCGGTAGGGCCGACCATGTATATCCAACAGCCCCTTGTAAGTTGTTCGCGCTCGCACAGCTTACCCTCTGTGCATGAAAAATATGAAAGCATTCTCATCCGTCCTCTCTGCGAGCAGATTGAAGCGGAATCAAATGCTTTCACTCAATTCAACGCCAAAAGCACCTGACACTCACACCGACTGCTCGATTATTATTAAATTAAAAATAAATCTGCATAATCGTTCGGGTATCAAGTATTACACCTCGGCTTTTAATTCAAATTTTATCAGTTGAAATAGTTGTTCTGATTGTTCTTTTTGTTGCTCTTGAGGCTGTCTACAAGAATTTCGATATCGTCGATGTCGGTTATACCGCCGAAAATATCCTTTTCTTTATTCTCTGCCTTTGCCTCCTCCGGCTTTTCGTCAGCAGGCTCAGCCTTAGCCTCCTGGGTCTGCTCGGGCTTTTTGTCAAAACCGGTAGCGATAACGGTAACCTTCATCTCGTCCTCAAAATCGTTGTCGATAGCAACACCCCAGATAATGGTTGCATCCGGCATAGCCTCCTTGGCAACGATGGTAGAAGCGATTTCGGTTTCCTCCAAGCCGATATCGGGAGCAGCGGTAATATTGACGATAATTGCGCGCGCACCGCTGATAGATGTTTCAAGCAGCGGGCTGGAGATAGCCATTTTTGCGGCAATCTCGGCTTTTTCCTTGCCCTTGCCGTAGCCGACACCCATATGCGCAAGACCGGCATCCTTCATAGCGGTGGTAACGTCCGCGAAATCCAGGTTGATGAACGCGGTATCGCTGACCAGCTCGGTAATGGATTTTACACCGCGCGAAAGCACGCTGTCGGCTTCCTCAAATGCGTTGAGCAATGTAATGCGGGTTTCGGAAATAAGCTTAAGTCTTTCGTTGGGGATAACGATAAGCGAGTCAACGTTTTCACGCAGGCGCGCGATACCCATTTCGGCTTGCTCCATACGCTTTTTGCCCTCAAAGGCAAAAGGCTTGGTAACGATGCCGACGGTAAGTATACCCATATCCTTTGCCGCCTTGGCAATAACTGGAGCCGCGCCGGTACCGGTGCCGCCGCCCATACCGCAGGTTACAAAGAGCATATGAGCATCTTTGATGGATTCGATAACCTCTTCAAGAGTTTCCTCGGCGGCGCGCTGGCCGATTTCGGGGTTAGCGCCGGCGCCGTGACCCTTGGTAATCTTTTCGCCGATGACAATTTTATGCTCGGCGGCATTTTTGATAAGCGCCGCTTTATCGGTATTAACCGCCAAAAATTCGACGCCCTGCATATTTTGGGAGATCATTCGGTTGATGGCGTTGTTTCCTCCGCCGCCGACTCCGATAACTTTAATTTTTACCACTTCGGTGGTGATGCTGTCATTTGTATCAAATGGCATAGTAACTCCTCCTAATTTAAACTTCTATAATCATACAAATATATATAAGACGATAATCTATATCT
>CAYWMF010000145.1:0-4896 GCA_964459175.1 uncultured Oscillospiraceae bacterium | reverse complement strand
ATATGAATATGCGTGACCCGGCGATTTATCGTATTACTCGCGCCGAGCATCACCGTCAGGGCAACAAATGGTGCATATATCCGCTTTATGATTACGCACATCCCATTCAGGATGCGCTGGAGGGCATTACGCATTCGCTTTGTTCGCTGGAATTTGAAAATCACCGTCCGCTTTACGACTGGGTGGTTGACAATATCGGCTTTGAAAAGAAGCCGCATCAGTACGAATTTGCACGCTTGAACGTTACCTATACCGTCATGAGCAAGCGTTATCTTCGCCAGCTGGTGGAGGAAAAAATCGTTGACGGCTGGGACGACCCCAGAATGCCGACGCTTTGCGGACTGCGCCGTCGCGGCTATACCGCCGAGTCCATTATCGAATTTGTCAAAAAGGCCGGCGTCGCAAAAGCGTACAGCTTGGTTGACATAGGTCTGTTGGAATTCTGCATACGTGACGAGCTTAACCGTACCGCACAGCGCAGAATCGCGGTTGCGGAGCCGCTTAAGGTTGAAATAACCAACTATCCCGAGGATAAAACCGAGTATTTTGAGGTATCGAACAATCCCAACGACGAGGCCGCCGGAACGCGAAAGCTGCCGTTTACGCGAGAGCTTTATGTTGAAAGAGGCGATTTTCTCAAGGAAAAGGCACCGAAATTCTTCCGTCTTTATCCGGGCGGTGAGGTTCGCTTGATGGGCGCGTATATCGTGAAATGCGAGTCGTTTGATACCGACGCCGACGGCAATGTTACAAAGCTTTATTGCACTGCCGATCTTGAAACCGCAAACGGCAATCCTGCCGACGGCAGAAAGATCAAGGGTACGATTCATTGGCTCAGCGCGGCACATTGCATTGATGCCGATATTATGCAGTACGATCGCCTGTTTACGATCGAAAACCCGAGCGTGCTTCCCGAGGGCGAGAATTATCTCGATTATCTCAACCCGAATTCCGCTTCAAAGCTCAGCGGCTGTAAGCTGGAGGAGTCGCTCAAGGACGCAAAGCCGGGCGATAAGTTCCAGTTTGTGCGCACCGGATATTTTTGCAAGGATACACGCAACGCCGATACCTTTAACAGCATAGTTTCGCTTAAGGAAAATAAAAATAAATAGAACAGATAAAAATGCCGCAGGAGCTTTTGGAGCTTCTGCGGCTGTTTTTTGTGTTTGGAAAAATTAGCTTTGACGGAATTGCAGGGGGGCGGAAAACGAAGAAACTATTATATTTCATAGTGGAAATGTACGAAATATCCACCTCACCACCGCCTAACGGCGGAGCCTACCCTCAAAGGGAAGACTTTAATTGCGAATTATAGCAACGCTACCGCGCGTTTGCGGTAAGCTTCATTAATGTGGGAATTACGGTTTAAGGATTATTTTGCGCAGGCGGTGCATTTTTCGTCGGCGGAGCCCAAAACATGGCCGCAATGCGGGCAATGAAAGGGTGCGTCGGGCGTTGAGCCATTTACGGAGGCAGCTATTTCTGCCGCGAGTGATTCGAGGCGGAGCCTGTTTTCATCCTTGACGGCGGAGCGGATAGAGGGCATATTTTCAATGAGAGTGATATTTTTCATCTGGTTGAAAAATTCTTTCATCAATTTGCCGGCGGTGGGAGCCCAGGAGCCGTTTTCGATGATGGCGACGGTGCGATTCTGAAGATTGTGTGCCTTGAGGTCGCTGAGCAGGTTTTCCATTGTGACGAAAATTCCGGAATTATATGTGGTCGAGGCGAAAACAAGGTGCGACGCGCGGAACGCCTCGGCGACGATATATGACGGATGGGTGACGGAAACGTCGTATAACTGAATGTTTTTTATGCCGTAATCCGCCAAATTCGAGGCGAGAAGCTCGGCGGCGTTTTCGGTATCGCCGTAGACCGAGGCGTAGGCGATGACGACCGAATTGTCCTCAGGCTCGTAGCTGCTCCATTTTTGATATTTTTCGATAAAGGTGCCGAGATTTTCACGCCAAATCGGGCCATGCAGTGGGCAAATCATTTGAATGTCAAGCCCGGCGGCCTTTGAAAGAACGGTTTGAACCGAGGGACCGTATTTGCCGACTATGTTGGTATAATAGCGGCGGGCTTCGTCAAGAATGTCTTTTTCAAAGTCCAACTCGTCGGCGAAAAGATTGCCGTTAATTGCGCCGAAGGTGCCGAATGCGTCGGCGGAAAACAGTATTTTGCTGTATGAATCGTAGGTCATCATGGCTTCCGGCCAGTGAACCATCGGCGCCATAACGAAATTGAGGGTGTGCTTGCCGCAGGAAAAGCTGTCGCCCTCCTTGACAATGATGCATCTTGAATCAATGTCGAAATCGAAAAACTGCTTTATCATTGCGGCGGCCTTGGCGTTGCAGATTACCTTAAGCGCGGGATAGCGCAGTACGGTTTCCTCAAGCAGGGCGCAATGGTCCGGCTCCATGTGATTTATAACAACATAGTCCAGCGGCTTTGAGCCGAGGGTGTGAGCGATGTTTTCGAAAAAGCGGCCGGAGCAATTCTTGTCAACCGTGTCAAGGAGTACGGTTTTTTCATCATTAATAATATATGAATTGTAAGAAACGCCGCGCGGAACCGGGTACACATTTTCAAAAAGCGCGATTCGACGGTCGTTTGCGCCGACCCAAGTTATATCGTCGGTTATTTTTTTTGTGCAGTACATATTTTTAAACTCTCCTATTACAGACATATATCTTATTATAGAACATTTTTACGCGATAGTAAAGCGCATAATGTTAAAATTTTATGTTTTTTCAAAATCAGCCGTTGAGGGTGGCGGCAAAAACCTCGGCGGCGTAAATAGCGGCGCGCTCGACCTCTTCAAGTGAGTTCGCGCAGGAACCGATCTCCAAAATCATGGCGCCGCTCGACAGCTCCTGGTTAAAGCTCCAGCTTCTGAGATACACAGGGCGGGATAGCCCGGGGTACATTTGCTCGGCGGTGGCTTTGAATTTTAATGCCAGCGAAAGATTTTTGCGCCAGCCGGGATGGTTGTTTCCACTGCCCATTACAGGCATTATTTGAGCGCAGTCGAGCGAGTTTATTTGGCACAGCGGTTTGATTTTTGCGCCGTTTTGCCGTACAATTGAGTCGCGGTGCAGGTCGATGACATATTTAACGGTGGGGTATTTTTCGAGATACTCCTTTACGGTTTTGCGAGAATTGGAATAGGACTTGTTATAATCGGGATAATCGTGCTGAGTTTCGCAATGGATTGCCGAAACGCCCAGCAAATTGAGCTTTTGCGTAAAAAGTGCACCGAGGTGTACGACGTTTTGCGAATTGTCGGTGGTGCGCGTGGTGTTTGCCGCGGGCGAATAATATATGGCCTTGGAGCCGTCGGAAGCTACAGCTTCAAAGGTTTCATTCGGCATTGCGAAGCATTCGGTGGCATGAGTGTGTACTACCAGCACCAGCGGACCGTCGCCGTTAACCTTTTCGGCGGCAAAGGCCGCGGCGGTTTCGAGGGCATCGACGTTGTAATCGGTGTCGTTTATGAGCATATTGCCGTTTTGAGACAGGTCAGAGGGGTAAATCGGTGTGGCGTCCGCGGGCAGAGAAGCTTCGGTGCAATTGATTTGCGGCAGAGCGTTCAGTTTTTCGCATTCCTTTTCGCCGATGGCCTCTATGTAGTCCCGTATCGGGTAGCTTCCGTCGGACGGAATTTTCGAAAAGGCGGTGTTTATCAGCTCCTCGGAGGAATCTTCGGGAAAATCGTAGGGCAGCTTAAGCGCCACAGTGTCTATTTTCAAAACCGAAAAGGCGAGCATCGCCGGCGGAAAAATCATGGAGAAAATCATCAGCGGGATTATCGTGAAAACGGAAACGGCGGGAAAAATATTCTTATTCATTTTGTATCTCCTTGCAGTCGGCTTTTTAAAATATATGCAAAAATGCGCTTTTTATGAGCACATGGACAGCATTTCTTCAAACGAAAGGGTGCTGTGGAGGGCGAGATTTACGGAATAGCCTATAAGCTTTGACATGTTGTCGGTGATCGTGTCGCTTTCCTTGAGGGTGATAAAGCATTCGAAGCTGCCGTCATGCGTTTTGGGCGCGTCACCAAATTTGTTCGCCATGTTCGCCGCCAGCGCCGAGGCGTCCAAAACCGTTGGAACGCCGATAGAAATTACCGGAATGCCCATTTTTTCGCGATTGAGCGCCGCACGCGAATTGTTAACGCCCGAGCCGGGTTCGATACCGTAGTCGGACAGTTGTATCATACAGGCAAGGTGCGAAAGACTGCGCGAGGCAAGGGCGTCGATGGCGATCAGGCAAGCGGGCTTTATATCGTCGATAATGCTTTTGATTATGTCACTGCTTTCTATGCCGGTTTGCGAAAGTACACCCGGCGCCAGCGCCGCCACGTCGCTGAGCGATAAATCGCGGTAAATGGTTGGGCAAATCGACTTTATGTGCCGTGTGACGATTATGTGCGAAATGGCCTTTGGACCGATGGAGTCGGCGGTGATAAAGCGGTTGCCGAGGCCGGCAATCAGAATGTTTTCACTGCCGGGCGGCAGCAGCTCACGTATGCGCTGAGCGAGAAATTCGGAGTATTGCTTGAGGCTTTGCGGCGTGAAGCTACGGTCCGTTTGAACCGTGATGTAGCTGCCGCGCGGTTTGCCGGTGAGTCTTTCGCCGCTGTCGTTTAGGATTTCTATTTTGGTGGCGGTTATTCCCGGACTGTCGTATTCCGAAAGCTTTACACCGTCAAGCTTTCCGCGCTGTGCGGCGGTTTCGTGGGCTTCATATGCCAAATCCGTTCTTATTTTGTACATAAAATCACTCCTTTGCTACAAGATTATTGCCATGTTTACCGTTTTATAAATTATTTTTTTGTAAATTCTCAAAAAACTATTGAAATTTTTCAAAATATGTGTTATTATATTATAT
>CAYWMF010000144.1:0-4897 GCA_964459175.1 uncultured Oscillospiraceae bacterium | reverse complement strand
GCCATAAAGCAGGTGAAAAAGCTGTATAATCCGTCTTTGACACTGGACGGCGTAATTCTTACGATGTACGACGGCAGATTGAATCTTTCGCTTCAGGTTATGGAGGAAATAAAAAAATATTTCCCGGATAAAGTATATAAAAATGCCGTTCCGCGCAATGTGCGCCTGAGCGAAGCGCCCAGCCACGGTATGCCGATAATATATTACGACAAGTATTCCAAGGGCAGTCTTGCGTATATCGAAATATCCAAGGAAATCATTGCCAAATGCGAGCTTAGCGACAGCACGACGGCAAACAATTGAAGGTATGAGGAAATAATATTATGTCAAAACCCTCGGGTCTCGGCAAGGGGCTGAACGCTCTGTTCGCCGAGAATGAAGTTACACAGTCACAAAATGAAATAACCGCTCTGCGCATCTCTCTCATCGAGCCGGATAAGGACCAGCACCGCAAATCCTTTGATCCTGCGGCGCTTGAGGAGCTGGCGCAGTCAATAAGCCTGCACGGCTTGATACAGCCGATAATTGTCAGACCGCTGGAAAACGGAAATTATAAAATTATCGCCGGTGAGCGCCGCTGGCGCGCCTCCAAAATGGCGGGGCTTGAGGAGGTTCCGGTTATAGTTCGCGAAATTGCGGATATGGAGGCGGCGGAAATTGCTCTTATCGAAAACCTCCAGCGCGAGGATTTAAACCCGATTGACGAAGCCAATGGTTACGACCGCCTGATATGCGATTACAATATCACACAGGAGGAGGTTGCCAAAAAGGTCGGCAAATCCCGTTCGGTGATTACAAACGCTTTGCGTTTGCTGAATTTACCGCCCGAGGCGCTGACTCTTCTTAAGGAAAAAAAGATTTCCGCCGGCCACGCCCGAGCGCTTTTGGGACTCAAGGATACCGAAAAAATCCCGGAGGTGTGCGACTTTATAGTCGAAAAAGGAATGTCCGTGCGCGAGGTTGAAAGGCTGGTTAAGCAGCTTAATTCGCCCAAACCTCCCAAGACTCAGCATGAGCTGTCAAAGGACGCTTACATAAAAGAAGCCGAACGCAAGCTTACCTCAGAACTGGGACGGCGCGTCGGCATAAAGTACAATCAAGGCAAGCAAAGCGGCTCTTTGGTGCTGGAATATTTCGATAATGACGATTTGGAAGAAATTCTTTCGCTTTTGTGCCGAAAAGATGTTAAAAGTATTTTAAGTGAAAATTAAAACCGAAAGGAAGTTATATAAATGCTTGATATAAAGCTTATCAAGGAAAACCCCGAATACTATAAAAAGAGATTGGCCGACCGTCAAAAGAGCTATGACGCCGAAATTGACGCGCTTATGTCGTTGGATACCGAGCGCCGCAGTCTTATTGCCGATGTTGAGGCAAAAAAAGCAAATCAAAACGCTATCAACAAGCAAATTCCGCAGATGAAAAAAGAAGGCAAGGACGTTACGCCGATATTTGAGCAGATGAAAGAAATTTCCGCCGTCATCAAAAAGGACGATGAGCGAGTAAACGAAATTGATGCGCAGATTGAGAATATCCTGCTCAGCATTCCGAATATCCCGCATCCGAGTGTTCCGGTCGGCGCTGACGACAAGGATAATCTCGAAATCAGAAAGAGCGGTACACCGCGCGAATTCGGCTTCGAGCCCAAGGCTCATTGGGATATAGGCAAGGATCTGGGCATACTCGACCCGGACAGTGCCGCGAAGGTTACCGGTGCACGCTTTCACTTCTACAAGGGACTGGGCGCGAGACTTGAGCGTGCCGTTATAAACTTTTACCTCGATAATCACACTGCCAACGGCTATACCGAGGTTTTCCCGCCGTATATGGTAAATCGTGATTCCATGCGCGGAACCGGTCAGCTCCCGAAATTCGAGGAAGACGCATTCAAAATTACCAACGATGATTACTTCCTTATTCCTACCGCCGAGGTTCCGGTTACGAACATGCACAAGAGAGAGATTTTGGACGGCGCAAGATTGCCGATAAAATATTGCGCATACTCGGCTTGCTTCCGTGCGGAGGCGGGCAGTGCCGGACGCGACACTCGCGGTCTTATTCGTCAGCATCAGTTTAACAAGGTTGAGCTTGTCAAGTTCGCAAACCCTGAAAATTCCTACGATGAGCTCGAAGCCCTCACCAACGATGCGGCTTCCAAGCTTGATATTCTGGGCTTGCCTTACCGTGTTGTACTGCTGTGCACGGGTGATATGGGCTTCTCGTCCGCAAAAACCTACGATATCGAGGTTTATATGCCGTCATACGGCAGATATGTCGAGATTTCCTCTTGCTCTAACTTCGAGGATTATCAGGCACGCCGCGCCGACATTAAGTTCAAAAACGATATTAAGGACAAAGCAAAGTACGTACATACTCTCAACGGCTCCGGACTTGCAATCGGACGTACCGTTGCCGCAATACTCGAAAATTATCAAAACGAGGACGGCACCGTTACCGTTCCGCAGGCTTTGGTTAAATACATGGGCTGTGAGGTAATTAAATAACATTGCATTTAAAAGCCGAATGTGTCGCTTATGCGCACATTCGGCACTAAATTAGACGGTGAAATTATGAACGACTATCTGAATTTACTTGTGTGGTCACTGGGCATAGGAATATGTCTGTGCAATTTTTATATATTTTACAATAAAGCCGTTTTGGGGCGCATGGTACGCGGCTTGATTAAAAGACAGGCATTCGCGCCGAGTAATGCCCTCTCTCTTGCCGAATTGGGGTTGGAAAAAAATGCATTTGTTTCCAACGCCGTTAAAAAGAAATCGTCGGCGCTGTACGGCGTTATTGAGCAAATCGACGACAAAAACGCATATTACATACCGGAGTCAAAAAAAGAAAAGGCGGATAAGCTGTTTTCGACCAAGGAAAGCTCGCTTGCGGTTGCGGTCGGCTCGGCGGTATTGATATTGCTTGTAACCTATCTTGTAACGCTGGTGGTACCGTTTATAATTTCGGTGGCACAGGGCATTTTTTAGGAGGAAGTAAGATGAATAATAATCAGCAGAGAAGAACGCCTCCGCGCGCGGTAAAAAGAAGACCGAAAAAGAAAAAGCTCAATCCGATGTTCATTATAATGATTTTGGCGCTGTGCGCATTGATTTTTACATTGCTTTTTATACATTTTTCAGTCGGCTTCAGCTATAAAACCTGCGATAACGGCACAAAATTCCTGGGTATTGTCAAAAATGAGCTTCCATATAAGGGCACCATTTATTATACCGACGGCACAAAATCCAAGCTCACCTTGGAGAATAATGTAATTTTGTATGATAACGGCGATAAATATGAGGGTGAAATCAAAAATTTGATGCGCCACGGCAAGGGCGTTATGACTTTTGTGAACGGCAATGCCTACGACGGCGAATTTTTTAACGATCAAATGACCGGAAACGGCGTATTTATTTTCAAAAACGGTGATAAATACGAGGGCGGCTTCCTCAACGGCGAGCGCCACGGAAGCGGCACATATACCTGGACCGATGAGAGCGGTACCTCCACATACACCGGCGAATTCAAGAATAATATGAAGGACGGCGAGGGAACCTACAGCTGGAGCGACGGAGCTCAATACACCGGTTCGTTCGTAAATAACGTAAAAAGCGGCAAGGGCGTTTACATTTTTGCCAACGGCGACCGCTACGAGGGTGACTTTGTGGATGACAAGCGCACCGGAAGCGGCGTGTATACCTGGGCTAACGGCGACCGCTACGAGGGAAATTTCAGCGACAATAAGCTCAGTGGCAAGGGTACCTATATCTGGGCGAGCGGCAGAACCTATGAGGGATACTTCAAGGATAACGCCATTGAAGTTACCGACGATACCGCAGGAGAGTGAGATAAAATGGAAATAAGAGACGAGCTTATTAAAACGGCTACGGCGGCACGGCAGGCATCACGCTTTCTGAACCTTGTCGGCACGAGCAAGAAAAATGAAGCGCTTTTGGCGATAGCACAGGCGCTTAAGGAGAATATGCGCTATATCCTTGACGAGAACGCCAACGATATAGCTGTTGCAAAGCAAAATGGCGTTCGTGAAAGCATGATTGACCGTCTCACGCTTACCGAAAAAAGCATAAACGCCATTGCGTCGTCGGTCGAAAAGGTGGCGGGACTTGCGGATCCTATCGGTGTCAGCGAGGGATTTACCCGCCCGAACGGCCTTGTTATCACAAAAAAGACGGTTCCTATCGGCGTTATCGGCATGATTTACGAATCGCGCCCAAATGTTACGGTTGATGCGGCGGCGCTGGGGCTCAAATCCTCCAACGCGGTTATTCTGCGCGGCGGCAAAGAGGCAATTTATTCGAATATCGCGTTGGTTAAGGTGATAAACGGTACTCTGGATAAATGCGGCTTTCCGAGCGGATGCGTAAATCTTATCGAAAGCACCTCGCGCGATTACACCAACGCGCTCATGAAGCTGCACGGCTATGTCGATGTGATAATTCCGCGCGGAAGTGCAGGGCTTATCAAAGCGGTTTGTGAAAATGCCACTGTTCCGGTTATCGAAACAGGGGCGGGTAATTGCCATATTTACGTGGACGACAGCGCCGATTTCGATATGGCGACCGATATTGTCATAAATGCTAAGGTTCAGCGTCCGTCGGTGTGCAATGCTGCGGAAAATCTGCT
Source organism: uncultured Oscillospiraceae bacterium (assembly GCA_964459175.1). Taxonomy (GTDB): domain Bacteria; phylum Bacillota; class Clostridia; order Oscillospirales; family SIG627; genus SIG627. The sequence continues at coordinate 250 of CAYWMF010000144.1, read as the reverse complement.
GGTTCACGCGGATATTGCGGCGGATTTCTTGCCGCACATAACGCGAAAGTTGATTGATTGCGGCGTTGAGGTTAGGGTCAGCGAGGACTGTTTGCCGTTTGTCGGCGGTCTTGATGTTAGGGCGGCGACGGACGAGGACTTTTTCACCGAGTACAACGATTATATAATTTCCGTGAAGACCGTGGCGAATATCGATGAGGCAATTGCGCACATAAACGCGCATAACACCGGCCACAGTGAGGCGATAGTG
>CAYWMF010000143.1:0-4911 GCA_964459175.1 uncultured Oscillospiraceae bacterium | reverse complement strand
CTCAAGATGATGAAGCAATTTTCCGGTATGGGAAAATCAAAAATGGGTAAGAAAATGCTCGGAAGAATGAAGAAGCCGTTCTGATTTCGCCGTTCATTCATAGAAAAAACAATAATTTATTTTACTTTTTGGAGGAAACAAATCATGGCAGTAAAAATCAGACTCAGAAGAATGGGCGCAAAGAAGGCTCCCTTTTACCGTGTAGTTGTTGCGGATTCCCGCTATCCCCGCGATGGCCGCTTCATTGAGGAGCTGGGCACCTACAACACTATGAAGAATCCCCCCGAAATCAGCATTGACGGCGACAAGGCTAAGGAATGGATCGCTAAGGGCGCTCAGCCTACCGAAACCGTAAGAAGCATACTCAAAAAGTCCGGAGTTATCGAATAATCATGAAGGATATGCTGACCAGACTCGCCCGCGCCATCGTTGACAAGCCCGACGAAGTTTCGGTTTGCGAACGCGCCGACGGCGAGCTTATCCACCTGGAGCTGTCGGTCGCGCCCGAGGATATGGGTAAGGTTATCGGCAAGCAGGGCAAAATCGCCAAGGCAATACGCACCTTGATTAAGGCCGCGAGTGCCAAGGACGCCGACAGCAAATATGTTGTCGATATTATAGACAAATAATCGCAAAAAACGCCGCAGAAACTCGGATTATCCGAGCTCTGCGGCTGTTTTCATATTAAGGCTCAAGCGCTTTTCACTTTGAATATGGTTCATAAGCTCAACAGCAGCTTTTCGCCCAAAAGCTTCGAGGCGGAATTAAGGTCGGTGTAAACAACGGCGCTCGGATGCGTTTTCAGCAAAGTAGCGGGCGTGGTGTTACACAGCGGCTTTGTGAAGGTGTCGTAAATAGCGTCGGCTTTCACGGAATGCGGCACGCAGGAAACGATGTGCCGACATTTCATTATTTGGCGACAGCTCATTGAAATCGCCTGCTTCGGCACGTCATCAGCCGTGGCGAACCAGCCCTCCCTAACCTGCTGATTTTTGCAGGTATCGTTCAGATTGACAACGATGTAAGGCTCGTCGGTGTCGAAATTCGCCGGCGGGTCGTTGAATGCAATGTGCGCGTTCTCGCCGATGCCGATCAGCCCCACGTCAATCGGCGCCTCGCGCAGCTTAGCGCTTATCGTGGGAATGCAGTCCGACGTCCCGTCAATGAGATACGCCGCCTCAAGGTTGACCTTCGAGATGAATTTTTCCTTTAAATACTTGCGAAAAGACGCGATGTGCGTTTCGGGAATGCCGATATACTCGTCCAGGTGAAACATTTCCACCCGACTCCAGTCGAAATCCTTTTCGATCAGCGCGGCAATGGTGTCAAACTGCGACGCGCCGGTTGACATGAGAATTCGCGCATGCCCCTTTTCGTCGAGCGCTTTTTGCAAAAGCCCAACAATATAGTCGGCCGCAGACGCGCCCAAGCTTTCGGAATTTTGGCATATTCTGAGTTCCATAGTCTGTTCTCCTTTTGTTGGAATAACTCTATTTTACACCAATAATGCCAAAAAGTCTATAAATATATTGCTATATTTGAGCATACTCCGGATATTTTGCAAGCGTTTTTGCCTTTTTTGAATTTTTTGCAAGAAAGCGATATGCTTATTTAATATCGGTTGCGAAAAAAATCAAGCTTTAATTATCCTGCGAGTTCATCAGCATTTCGTTGTAGCGTTCGCGAGAAATGATGACTTGGCGCGGCTTGGCGCCGGAAAACGGACCGATTATGCCCAAATCGTACATGTAGTCCACCAGGCGCGCCGAACGCGCGTAGCCCAGCGACAGGCGGCGCTGAATAAGCGAGGCGGAAATTGCGCCCGCTTCAAAGGCGATTTCGATGGCGGGCTTGAGCATTTCGTCGCTGTCGAGCGAAATACCGCTTTCGGACTTGGCAGAGGCGGCGCCTTTGCTCTTTTTGTCGCCGCATTTTTCGGCCTCGGCCTCGATGCTTTGGATGACCTCGTCGCTGTATTCGGCCTTGAGGCTGTCCTTGATGAAGCCGGTGACGGCCTCGACCTCGCTTTCACTGACGAAAGCGCCCTGCACGCGCAGAGGCTTGGAAAATCCGACCGGTGCGTACAGCATATCGCCGCGTCCGATGAGCTTTTCGGCGCCCGAAATGTCGATTATCGTGCGGGAATCGACCTGCGATGCCACAGTAAAGGCGATACGTGAGGGAATGTTGGCTTTGATAAGGCCGGTGATAACGTCAACCGACGGTCTTTGCGTACCGATAATCAGGTGCATACCGGCGGCGCGCGCCTTTTGCGCCAGGCGGCAAATGGAGTTTTCAACGTCGTCGCGCGCCATCATCATCAAGTCGGCCAGCTCGTCGATAATTATGACGATGTGCGGCAACGGCTCGCGCTCCTCGTAATATTTTATAGCTTCGTTATAGGATTTTATATCGCGCACGCCGACCTCCTCGATCAGTGCGAAGCGGCGTTCCATCTCGCCCACCGCCCAGCAAAGTGAACCGGCGGCGCGCTTGGGATCGCTGACAACCGGCACCAAAAGGTGCGGAATGCCGTTGTAAATGCTCAATTCTACCTTTTTTGGGTCGATAAGAATCAGCTTCAGCTCGTCCGGCGCGGCTTTGTAAAGCAGGCTTATGATAAGGCTGTTGATGCACACAGATTTACCCATACCGGTGGCGCCGGCGATCAGCAGGTGCGGCATTTTGGCGATGTCGCAATAAATCGGCTTGCCTGCCACGTCCATGCCGAGGCAAGCGGTGAGCTTGCTTTTACTTTCGGTGAAAGCGCTGTTTTCGATAAGCTCGCGCACGTAAACCGTCGAAACCGTCTTGTTCGGAATTTCGACGCCCACAGCCTCGCGGCCCGGGATCGGCGCCTCGATACGCACGCCCGTCGCGGCAAGGTTCAGCGCGATGTCGTCGGCAAGATTTATTATAGATTTAACCTTTATTCCGCGTTCCGGCTTAAGCTCGTAGCGTGTGACTGCCGGACCCTTGGAAATATTGATAATTTCGGTATTGACGCGGAAGCTTTTCAGCGTTTCGACCAGCTTTTGGCCGATTTGCTGATATGTTGCCTCCGAATTGTATGCCGAACGCTCCTCCTTTTTGAGCAGTGAAATCGGCGGAAAGCGATAAACCGGCTCGGACGGCTCGGCGGGCAAGTCGGTGATGATTTGTTCCTTGGTTTCCTCGATGACGTCGTCGCTCGGCTCAGCCACCGGCACCGGCTCGTCGGCCGGTATATCGGCGATGGGCTCGACGTGTTCGGCGGGCTCAAGCGGCTCGTCGGTCAGCGTGTCGGCCTCCATGGCCTCGGGGTACACCGTTTCCTCAGCCGTCGGAAGCGGCGCTTCGGCAGGCGGCTCGTCGGAAGCGAAAATATTTATCAGTGTGTCGTTTATATCCCGCTCAACCTCGGGATCGCAGGCCTCCTTGGGCATACGCTCGCCCTTGCCCTCCAGCTCCAACAGCGGCTCGTCCAGCTCCACATTGCTCGGCGCGTCGTCGATGGGAATATCCACCTGGTAGTCGGCCTCAGTGCGGCGTTTGCGCTGATTTTTGGGCATTTCAAGCTGCTTGGGCTTTTTGTCTGCCTCAAGCTCGGCGGCCTCGCGCGCTTCCCTTTCGTCGGAGGCGGCCTTTTTTATACCGCCGACCACGTTCGCAAAAAAGCCGCGGACGGATTTTATAAGCTTTGAAAAAATATACGTCGGCGTTCTGCCGAAAATCAGCGTGATAAAGACCAAAAGCCCTATCACAGCCAGCGTTCCGACTCCGAACGGACCTATGCACAGCGCCAGAATATTGTATAAATATCCGCCGATTATACCGCCGCCGTGAAGTGCCTTGCCCTCGGTGTAAAGCTTGCCTATGTTGTAGCTCTCAATCGGCGAAAAGAGCGCGCAGACCACCGCGATGAACACCACCGCCGCGCCCATGAACGCCCATTTTTGGCGATGAACGCCGTTTTTGAAGTTGGCGCTGTAAAACACGGCAAGGTACATCAGAAAAATCGGTATCGAATAGGCGCCGTACGAAAACAGTCCGCACAGAAAAACGCCGATATATTTCGCAAAACCGACATAGTCCTTTATAAGGAAGCAAGCGGCGAGGAATATCGCGGCGAAGCCGGTGATATACGGCGCGAGCTGGTCGGCCAAGGTCGGCACGGCGGGCTTTTTCGCAAGCTTTGTATTTTTTGCCGTAGGTTTTTTTCGTTTTGTTTGAGCCACGTTTTCTATCCTTTTCTTTCGTCAGATAAGCAAGGCGACCGGATAACCGGTCGCCGGTGATATAAATGCGCAATGAGTAATGCGCAATGCGAATGAATTGCTGCGCATGAAATAGCTTTGCCATAAATTGAAATCCTGCGGATTTCATTAAGGTAGATTTTTCTGCGAAAAATCTACCTTAATTGCGAATTGTAAATCAGCCCGCGATGCTCGGAACAAGCTGTACAAGGCGGGAGGTCAGTTCCTCGATCTGCTTTATAGCGTCCTTTACGAACTCCTCGTACTGTGCATAATCCTCGTTGGCAATCTTGTTTTTGAGCAAATCAATGTACTCCGCGCCCAAATCCTTGACGGCCTGCTTGGTTTCGCCCTCGGTTTTGGCAACGGTATCGACAGCCAGGTTGTAAAGGGTTTGAAGCTCCTTGTACTTTTCAGCCAGCTTTTCTCTGGACTCGGTGGTAGAAAGCTTTGCGCCCTCGACGGCGTATTCGTTTACTGTTTCGACATCGGAAGCAACATCACCCTGCGATACATCATCGACAGTATCATCTTTATTGCAGGACATAAGGGTAAACATGGAAGCCAGCACCAAAACTGCGGCTATGAGAAAAAGTTTTGTTTTCATGAAGTTCTCCTTGTTATGTAGTATTTTTAATTATACATGTTTATTATACAACATATTTTTGAAAAATGC
>CAYWMF010000142.1:0-4912 GCA_964459175.1 uncultured Oscillospiraceae bacterium | reverse complement strand
CGTCGTACCTGTTTCGACTATATCCACAATTACATCGGAAAGCCCCAGAATGGGCGCCATCTCGATTGAGCCGTTGAGCTTGATTATCTCGATTTCGCGGTTCTTCGAAAGATAATAGCTTTTGGCGACGTTTGGATATTTTGTGGCAACGCGCAAAACGGCGCTTTTGTCTTCAATATAATTGTTGGGCGCCGCCACGCAAAGACGGCATTTGCCCAAATTCAGATCGCACAGCTCGTACACGTCGGGGTTGGTTTCAAGCAAAACGTCCTTGCCTACAACGCCGATGTCCGCCGCGCCGTGCTCGACGTAAATAGCAACGTCGGACGGCTTGATAAGCAGATAGCGAACGCCGTTTTCCTTATTTTCGAAAACCAATTTGCGGTTGTCCTCGTAAATGCTTTTGCAGTCGTAGCCTATCGAGGAAAACAGCTCGTAAACCTTGTCGCCCAGGCGACCCTTTGGCAAAGCGATATTTATCATTTCCTTAAGTCCTCCGTTGTCTGGTATTCGACGTCGTCCGGTATTGCTTCGACAGCCAGCACACTGCCGCTTTCCGAAAGCTTCGATACACGGTTGTAAAGCTCGCAAATATCGGTTTTGTCGTTGTAAAGAACAAGAACGTCGGTTTTTGCGGTGGTAAAAGCCTTGAAATAACGGTCGAATTCGTCAAAATATACCGCAAAGCCTATGGCGCAAAGCTCGCGCTTGCCCATTTTTTCGAGTAGCTTGTCATATCTTCCGCCGGAAAGCACGGCTTTTGGTACCGGCTCGACATAGCCTTGGAATATAATTCCGTTGTAGTAGTTCATGTCGTTTATTATCGAAAAGTCCAGCCGCATGCAGGCTTCGCCGACAAGCGTCAGTGTTTTCAGCTCGTCGATTGCACACTGCATTTTTTCGTTCAAAACGTATTTTTCGGCTTCGTTCAGCGCACCTTTAAGCTTGCCGCCAAGTGTTACAAGCACGCTCAGCTTTTTGGTGTCGTCGGTCGAAACACCGTTGGCCTCACAGGCTTTTTCCAGCTCGTGCAGATTTTTTTGCTTGATGCATTCGATAAGCTTAGCTTTAAGCGCGTCGTTTTCTATAAGCTCGTCCAGCATTCCCATCACATAGCCCATATGAGAAATATCGAGAATATAATCGGGATGAATTGCCCGCAGACTCTCCAAAGCAAGCTTTATGACCTCCAGCGTGGTGTAAGGAGTGATTTTGCCGATATATTCAAGGCCGGTTTGACTGATTTCTTTGTATTCGCGGCCCTGCATGTTCATGCGGTAGACGTTTTCGCTGTAGTAAAGCTTTTCACTGCTTTGTGCGGTTGCTTTTGTGTTTTTGACTATGCTGAGCGTTACGTCGGGCTTCAAAGCCATCAAGCGTCCGTCGGCATCGTTGAAGGTTATTACATTATGTGATTGAAGAAAATTCTTGTTTTCGATATAAAAGCTATATTCTTCGAATTTTGCCATTTTGAATTTGCGATAGCCGAAGCTTTCGTAAAGACTGCGCAGGCGAAGCGCAACTTCTTCTTCCTTGCGCAGAGTGTTGAGAGAAATGTTCATTATCCGTATACCTCGATATTTTATCGTTTTCTGAAATAACAGCATTATTATACACCAAATCTTCACTTTAGTCAAGTAATGTGTTAACAAATTAAATTAATAAAGTGTTAATTTTGAAGTCGGCGAGCTTGATATATATTATACAATATGTAGGGAATAAAATCAATAATAAATCGCACGAAAAATGTATAAAAATGAAAATAAAACCATTTTTGCAAAAAATGTAAAACAAAAACATCGTAAAATCGGCGGCATGTTTCAAAGCGATTACAAGAAACCAAATAATGACCGCGTTTACGTGTTATACGTTACAGTTATACTACAAGTGGTCTAAATCTATTGACAAACCGCTTGACTTGTGGTATCATATTCTCGCAGGCAAGGAAAGCACCTTGCAGGCAAAACAAAATTATTTATTCAGGAGGAACAATCCACATGAAAAACTCAAAACGCATTGTGGCAATGATTTTTGCCATAATAATGGGCGCTTTTGCAATCGTATCCGCGGCAGCTTTCAATGATGTGAAAGTTGAAGACGACGCTTACGAAGCTATCAGCACTCTGACGGCGCTGGGAGTAATACACGGAAAAACAGAAACCGAATACGCTCCCGACGACCTTGTAACCCGCGAAGAATTTGCGGCTCTCGTGTACAGACTTTATACCACATATTCCAACGAGGGCGGCCAAAACCTTACTCCCTTTACCGACCTTTACGACCCGTTTTACAACACCGTGATTTCCTGGTGCTACGACCAGGGCGTGGTTGACGGCACAACCCCCACAACCTTTGAGCCGGCCGAAAATATCAGCTATCAGGACGCGCTCATTATGGTTACACGACTTCTCGGATACAAAAACCTGTCCTATCCGCTGGGCTACATAACCAAAGCCCGCACGCTCGGATTGACAGAGGGTCTTGAGGATATTTCCTTTGAAACCAACCTCACCCGCGGCGAAATGGCACAGCTGCTCTACAACGCGCTGGAAGCCGACTGCAACGAAGAGGTTAAGGAAACCATCTATTTCGAGAATTTCCCCATCACCACCACCCGCGCGTTCACCATAGCAGAGGATATTTACAATTTCAAAAAAGTAACCTATCAGATTGTCGGAACAGAAAACTTCAATCTTGAGGGCTACAGCAAATCCGACGATGAAAACGGTTACTATTTGGCCGAGGTAGACGCAAAGGGCAATGTTTCGTCCAAGGCGGTTTACTATGATTTCGAGGATCTCGCAATTGACGAAAGCGTTAATTCCGATGACAATATTCTGGCTTATATCAGAGTTATGTCCAGAGGCAAAATCGGTCAAAAGAACTCTATCGTTCTCGGCTCCGTAATCACCTCGGTGCTTGACACCGATTCCAAGCTGGCTGTCGCTTACGATGCGCCAACCGCCAACACCACCTCTTCCACCGATCTCAGAAACCCCAAGCTCATTTCCGTTAACGGCAAGGATCAGAGTATCTACGGACTGGTTTACACCGTGTCTGCCAACGGCGTCATCGCGCCCATCGCGGCTGATAAGACGCTGGCCGATATTTACCCGGTATTCTACAGCGACAACGGCAAAATCGCACAGCAGACCATTGACCTTGACAACGACGGCAAGGACGATATAATACTCATTTTTGAGATGAAGTTCAAGCAGATTAAGGATATCACCACCAAGGGTGTTTATACCTTCAGAAATCCCGGTGCTTCCTCTTCCGATCCCGCAGTTGATAAGGACGATATAATCGTTAATGCGAACGCCGCCAAAAACGAATATGTTCTTATATATAATATGGGTAAGTTCACCGTTATCGAAGAGATTGTCAAGCCCGAAATAACCAATGTTGTTTCTCGCCGCGGTACCGGCAATAACACCAAGTACACCCTTGGCAACGGCATGGTTGTAATGTATGCAACCGCAAATAATCCCGTTTCCAACATCGACCACTCCGGCAAGTATCTTACCGTTGCATCCGATGAAAAGGCGCTTTACATCGTCAACGATCGAGTTCTTTACTCCACCGGCTCCGATGCGCTGGGCTACACTCCCTACGGCTACGCCTTTATCATCAGCAAGGGCGACACCGAAATCAGTGTTGACCCTGACAGCGGCAAGGTTGAAAGCGTTAATAGCTTTATCGGCTTCTTCAATGGCAAAGCAGTTGCGATGCCCATTTACGAGGACTACGAAATTGCCCTCTACAATCACCGCGTTGTTACCATCACCAACATCAAAAACGGTAAATATGTGCTTTCGCCCGACATTCTTGTCAAGGATTCCGAATTCGAGGAAAAGCTTACCGGCAATCTTGAGTACGACCGATATACCGGCCTTTACAAGATCGGCGGCAAATACGTAAATCTTGATGCAAATTCCGAGGTGTACGTTGCCAAATTTTCACCTGAGGGCGAATACGAAAGCGTAAAGCGCTACACCGCGGCAAATATGCCCGAAAACGCTTCCGGAACTCTTAAGGCCGCAATCGTTCGCAAAAACGAAAACAGCTCCGTCGGAACCATAGTTGTGGCATATCTCACCAACGGCGATGACTTTGCCGGCTCGACTCAGTATACCGGCAACAGACTTGTCCTTTCTCAGGGCACACTGCTCGAGGACGGCAAACAGTATAAGACCTACGAGGTTCTCAACGTGTTCACCGGTGCTATCGAAACCATCACCGACGCATACGAGTCCTCCGACGATAACTTCTACGCTGTAGGCTCCATTATTCGTCAGGCCTCCAACGGCTCCATCACGCTGGTTTCCGCTGCCGATGCCAAGTTCGAAAGTCTTAACAACAGCACCATCACCGGTCTTGCAACCGTCGGCGAAAACGGCGTATACAACGGCAATGTAGTATTCATCGACGGCGCCGAGAGAAGTATCACGGTGGGCAGCACCTCCGTATTCAAGCTCTCGCTCGACGAAAATGACGAGTACGTCATTGATAAGGTTGACGCGGAAGAAATGCAGGGACAGACTATCCGTACCTTTACTTCTGCCTCCAACAACTACAAAATGTACTATGCCGTAATCCTCCCCGAGGAATGGTTTGATGCAGAGTAAGCACTGAAATTCCGATGAATAAATCGCAAATCAATAAAGCATCAAACAGATAAAACGTAAAAAGCCCGCGAAATGCGGGCTTTTTGTGCTTTCGGAAAGAATTCTTTATAATGTTACCGTGCGCTCTTCTTCGGAAGCACGGTATGCGGCGTCTATAACCTTTTGCATCCGGATAGCGTCGGACATGGGAACCTCGACAGGTGTGCCGTTTAGAATGGAGTCGGAGAAGGACTCGATTTCCTTGGTGTACATGTTGCCGAACTCGACCTCAAGCTTTATCGGGG
>CAYWMF010000141.1:0-4960 GCA_964459175.1 uncultured Oscillospiraceae bacterium | reverse complement strand
AAATGAAATTCACAAAAATGCACGGTATCGGAAACGATTACATTTATTTTAACTGCTTCGAAAACACCATTGATAATCCCGAGGAGCTTTCCATTCGCTTGTCACGCCGCAGATTTTCAATAGGCGGCGACGGCATAATATTGGTTTGTCCGTCGGATATTGCCGACGCAAAAATGCGCATTTTCAACGCTGACGGCTCGGAAGCCAAAATGTGCGGCAACGGCATACGCTGTGTCGGAAAATTTTTGTACGACAAGGGCATAGCAAAAAAGAAGAGTGTTTCCGTCGAAACACTCTCGGGTATAAAATATCTTGATTTCACGCTGAAAAACGACAAGGTTACTTCGGTAACGGTGCAAATGGGCAAGGCGAATTTTACCGCCAAAGACATTCCCGTTATCACGGACGGCGGATTTTTCATCGACCGTGAAATGACGGTTGCCGGCGAAAAATGGAGTTGCACCGCGGTATCCATGGGCAACCCGCATCTTGTGACTTTCCGTGACGGCATCGAAAGTCTGGAGCTTGAAAAAATCGGTCCGCTGTTCGAAAAGCACGAGATTTTCCCGCAAAATGTCAACACCGAGTTCATCGAAGTTGTCGGCGAAAACCGCGTCAAAATGCGGGTATGGGAGCGTGGTTCGGGCGAAACCTTTGCCTGCGGAACCGGTGCCTGTGCCGTAGCCGCGGTTTGCGTTAAAAAGGGAATTTTCCCGTTTGACACGCCGATAACCGTCGAGCTGGTAGGCGGAAACCTTGAAATTACGATTTCAAGCAGCTGGGACGTTACTATGGCCGGCCCCGCCGAAATCGCCTACGAGGGCGAGGTTGAAATTTAAGCCAGGTAGTTTTTCATTTTCGCAATTGTATTTTCCTCAAAATTGAGGACTTCCTGACCCAGGGAGTGTATCACGGCGTTTGCCGAGTTATACTCCCTGAGTTTTTTTGTCATATCGATAACTCCCATAGTTGCGCCGTTTATCATCATTTCGGCGATGTGCGAGGAAGAGGCGTCCTGCAATGAATTAAATTTTGCCATGGTTTCGGTCATGGCCTTTTTGAACATATTATTATCCTTTGCCTTTTCTCCCTGCCCGGCAAGCAAGTCCTCGGCACGGCGGGCAAACGCGCCGTATTCCTTGAGCTGTACAAGCAAATCGCCTCGCATGTTTTCGTCCTTGACATCGCCCAAAATCGTATTGACGGTATCGGTGCCCATTTGCACATTTTGGTAAATGAAATTAAGCATTTCAACATCTTTATTCATAAAAAATCACTCCTTTCGTTATATTATACCCGAAAGGAGTGATTTTATTGCATTTTTAATAGCCGTAGCCGGCGACCGAATAGAACGACATATTAGGCTGACGTACGTCAAGTCGGCCGAACACCGCCACTACCGGCACATTGCTGTGCACAACCAACGCATACTGACCGTAGGGAATTTGATACTGCTGATCGCAGATTTTTTTGTCCAAGCGCAGGCATTTCACCCTTTCGGCACCGACAGTGCAGGTAAGCCCCTTGACGGGGTCTTTGTCGTCGAACAGCACATCAATGGTGATGCTTGCGTCTGTATCGTTGGCATTGGTAATCATAAGCGATTCATGACCGGGAAAATCGGGGTTATCCCCCTTCGGCGGCAGTTCGCCGTCGGCAAATATCCAGTTGAGCTTTCCGTTTTCGTTGTTCATAAATTTATCCTCCGTAATTTTTGTTTAACAGGTTGCGCGCAATACGAGCGACGGCTCCAGCACAATGCGCTGTTTGGGCAGAGTTCGGTTTTCCTCGATACGTGCAATTACAAGATTGGCCGCCAAACGCCCTATTTCGCGCTCCGGCTGAATTATCGAGGTAACACCGGGATTTATAAGCCCGGTGGGGTCGTGTATATCAAAGCCCATAACCGCAATGTCATTGGGTATTATCATTCCGGTGTCCCCTATCGCCTTTATAGCGCCGTAGGTCATTTTGCCCGAAGCCGCAATAACGGCGCTGATTTTTGTGCCCTGCGCTCCCAAAATGTGCTTCATACAGTGATAGCCGCTTTTTTCGGTAAAATCGCCCACCTCGATAAATTCGGGATTTATATCAATGCCGTTTTTTATCATTGCTCTTTTATAGCCCACAAGCCGTTCAAAGCCGGTAGTTTCGTCCAGCTTTCCGGTAATAATTCCGATATTGCGATGGCCCTGCGCGATAAGGCGCTCCGTCGCCATATAGCCGGCCTTTGAATTATCGCAAATAACGCAGTCGTAGCTTATTTCGCTCTGCGGACAATTATCGATAAACACTATCGGGAAATCACTGCTTATCAGCTTTTTAAGCCTTGACGATTTTTCGCTGACGGTCGCCATTATAATACCGTCAACACTGCCCTCGCACAAATAATCAAGATATTCGTCCTCGCGCGCCGGCTTTTCTCCGCTGATGCACAAAACAAGCGAATATCCGTTATCCGTGAGCACCTCGTCCACCGCCGCGGTAATGTGCGCGAAAAACAGCTCGGATATATCGGGAAGTACCAGCGCCACTGCGCGCACGGTGTGATGGCGCTTGCCGCGCGTATTTATACCCGGCTTATATCCGAGACGCCTGGCGGTTTCGGCAATTCTGACGCGCAGCTCCTCGTTTACATATCCACGCCCGGTTATGGCGCGTGAAACGGTGGAAACCGAAACATTCAGCGCAGCGGCAATTTCTTTAAGTGTTGCCATGTCATTCCCCCTTTACACTATTTTATCACGTATTCGCGCAATATGCAACAAAATGTGAGAATATTTTCATACTTTTTCAGATTTTCGACAAGGCATGCAATTTGTATATTTTCAAATTCTTTCTTGCAGATTTTTCAAATACATATTCGGCGTTATGCCGCTCAACTGCTTGAAAATGCGGTTAAAATTACGCACGCTTTGAAATCCGCTTTCCATAGCGATTTGCGTAAGCTTCAAATTACCCTCGTTCAGCAATTCGCAAGCCGCCTCGAAGCGGTAAAGGTTTATGAATTCCTTGAAGCTCATGCTCATGCAATTTTTGAAAATCGCCGAGAAGTAATGATACTCATATCCCAGTGCCTCGGCAATGTCGGCAAGCGTTATATTATCGCAAATATGCTTTGAAACATAGTCTATGATGGCTCCGGTTATATCCTCACGTCCGCGCTCGCCGCGGCGCGCATGCTTAAGGCATTGGGCGCAGGCGAGATTTAAACAGCCTATCGCCGTGTAGCGCTCGGGTGTGCCCTGAAAAAACAGATTGCCGCACAAAAAATTGCGTACCTTTTCATCGCAGGTATATTTTGAAAATATGCTGTTTTCGTTGGCTTTGGCAAACGACGATATAAAATCCTCCGAAAAAACCGCCACCCACACGCATGAACTGTGCTGTGTTTTGAATGAGTGAACCACGTTGGGCGAAATCAAAATAAGCTCATCCTTTTCAAGCGTTTCGATTTCGGAATTTGTCGTAACCTGCACACTTCCGTCAATCACATATGCCAATTCATAATTTTTATGAAAATGCTTCGACCAGCCAAAATCCTTATATACGAACGCATTATAGTTAAACGTGCCGCCCGAATTGAGATATTGATGGTATACCATGACCTCATCTCCAAATCTTAAATTCCGTCTAATATTCTATAACAATTTTCTTGATTTGTCAAGGCGTATGCAATATAATAATATAAAGGAGATGTAAACATGCTTGGAACTGTTTTTGCAATAGAAGAATTTTCGGTGTACGACGGCCCCGGAATACGCACAACGGTATTTCTTAAAGGCTGTCACATGAGGTGTCAATGGTGCCACAATCCAGAAAGCCGACGCTTCGAGCCCGAAATTTTGAAAAATCCGAACGGCTGTCTGCATTGCGGGCGCTGTACCGCAGACGAAGGAAAGCTGAGCGAAAAAAGCATTTTGGCTTGCCCGATGAAGCTGATACGTCTATGCGGTGAAGCATACGAGCCGCAGCAGCTGTGCGAAAAAATCCTGAAAAACAGGCGTATTCTTGCCTGCGGCGGCGGTGTAACCTTTTCCGGCGGCGAGCCGCTGGCGCAAGCCGATTTTGTTTCGGAATGCTGTGATATTATCGGCGACCGACTGCACAAGGCGCTTCAAACCGCCGGCTTTTGCGACGGGCATAGCTTTGAAAAGCTGTTGGCAAAGGTGGATTATGTGCTGTTCGATTTAAAAATTATCGACAATGCTATGCACAAAAAATATACCGGTGTCGGCAACGACAGTATACTTTCAAATTTTGAAACGCTATGCAAAAGCAAAAAGGACTTTTGCGTCAGAATACCGCTTATCCCCACCGTAACCGACACACAGGAAAATATTGAAAGCATCTGCAGAATTATGCAAAAGCAGGGTGTCGGCTATGCCGAGCTTATGCCGTACAACAAAATGGCGGGCGGCAAATACGCCATGCTCGGAAAAAGCTACTCGCCGGATTTTGACGACACCGTACCCTGCTGTACACGGCAAGAAATTTTTAAAAAATACAATATTAAAACCAAAATAATGTAGGAGGATTCTATGAATACAACCAACAAAGCACTTTTCGATTTTTTGCAAAAGCGCGATTACCGCGCACAGCGTCGCGAGATTTCCGATGTGAAATTTGAGATACTCGCTCCGATTACCGAAAAATTTGAGGCTGTCAAGGCGTTAATCGACAAGGAGAAGCCGGTTTTATTCGAAAACGACGACATCGGCTTTTACCGCAGTATCGGCATTGTTGTACCCTCGGTCTGGGGCGGCAACTTTACCGCAAATTACGGCAGAGTTATAAATGAAGGCTTCGACAGCATTGCAAACCAAATAACGCATAACATGACCCTCACCGACGACCCGACAAAGCTGGAATTTGCAAACACCCTGCTCAAATACATAGCTATGGTATGCGATTTTTGCGAGCGTTACCGCCTTGCCGCCGTCGAAAAAGGCAGTACAAA
>CAYWMF010000140.1:1126-4981 GCA_964459175.1 uncultured Oscillospiraceae bacterium | reverse complement strand
CAATTATCACGGCGTCGGTGCCGGCGGCGGCGCTGTAGGCGTGCATTTCGTACGGCATGATAAAAACAGCCTCGCCCTTGTGCAGGACAATTTCCGAATTTTCGTGCTTCACAATAAGCTCGCCGCTCAGAGCTATCGCCAGCTCGGTCTGAAAATGCAAATGGTCGTAGCATTTGACGTCGTGCAACAGCCGTATACTGCAATCGTCGTTGCCGAAAAACATATAGTCATATTTTTTCATTTTGTTAAACTCCGCGCTCCACCCGGCACCGCTCCAATCGGCGGCGCGCCGATGTATAATTATCTCACCATCAAATAACATATTATCATAAACCCACGTAAAAGTCAATATCTGCATGAGAATATTTCACCGCGGTTGAAATGAAAAATGAAATTTGCAATACGTAATTTCTGCCGCTAAATTCATAACAAAGCCAATTCATTCCGCTTCACGATTTTTCACTTCAATCCAAACATTCGTTTACGCATTTCAATCCACCGCACATTCCCGTGCGGCGGTCGAATATTTACAATTATTGTATTGTTTTGTCGGCGCGGCGGTGGTATACTGTTGGAGTATTAATGAGTATTTAAAGCAAGGAGAAACAACATGAAAAAAATTGCAATGTTTTTAATCGCGCTTTGTCTGGCGGCGACGGCGGTCGGCGCGGCGGAGTTCCCCGATATGCCGAACGATTGGTCCACCGAGGCGCTGAATGCGGCGGTGGAAAACGGCCTGATTTCGGGCTCGAACGGCTATATTTGCCCCGATGACAACCTGACCCGCGCCGAGATGGCGGCGGTGATGGTGCGCGCGTTCGGCGCTAAGGAAAAGGCGGATATTTCTGCTTTTACGGACGTTAATCCCAACGAATGGTACTGCGACAGCCTGGCAATCGCCGTGCAGATGGGGCTTTTCAACGGTGACGGTGACCGCCTGAACCCCGATGCTCCGATTTTGCGCGAGGAGGCGTTTGTTGTAATTGCCCGCGCGCTTTCGCTGGACAACGCCAACACGGCGGTGCTGGAAAGCTACATTGACGGCGCGAGCGTTTCCGACTGGGCGCGAGGAAGCGTGGCGGCGATGCTGATTTCGCATTATATCAACGGCTCCGGCGATTATATCGAGCCGCAGAACAATATAACCCGCGCCGAATTTGCGCAGGTTATGCACAACATTTTTGCAAGCTACATAAAGGCTCCCGGCACCTACCGCGACGATATTGAGGGCTCGGTTATCCTTTCGAGCGACGGAATAACGCTTGAAAACTGCAAGATTGCCGGTGATGTAATCGTCGGCGACGGCGTGACTCTCGGCGCGGCGCTGAACAATGTCGAGGTTCTCGGACGCATCATTTTCCGCGGCGGCAGTGCCAATACCATGAAAAACATTTCCAATAATAATATACGCATGCCGAGCGCCGGCGTGGTAGTCAACCATGACCTTTACGGCGCAATGACGGGCGGCGCCGAGTTTGACATGACAAGATACATCGCCGCGGTATACCCCGGCGGCTTTGTGTACGACGACGGTGTTTTGAGCTTGGCGGACGAGCCTATAATGACCTACGGCGAAATGAGTGTGCCTTTCGACGCCTTCAGATATTATTATCGCGCATCGCTTTCGCAGTATGACGGCGGAAATCCCACCGTTTGGGCGAGCGTAAAGGCCGAAATTCCCGATGATTACAAGGGCTTGGCCGACACGCTCAAGCAGGCTGTTTCGATGACGGTGCTCCGGCAATACTTTGTCTGCCCGATTTTGGTCGCCGAATACGAGCCGGATATCGACGCGATATACGCACAGTCGCAAAGCGACATTGAGCAGTTGGCGGAAATTTACGCTCAATACGGCATAGATATGTCGGAATACCTGGTGCAGATGGGCATCAGCGAGCAAACTCTGCTTGATTTGCAGGTGTCAACCTATATTTTGAACGCCATCGTCGAAAAATTCGCCCCCGAAGTAAGCGACGAGGATATTGACGCGCTGATCGCCGAAAAGGGATATATGCGCGCACAGCATATTTTGGTTGAAGACGAAGAAACGGCGGCCGAGGTGCTGGCGGCGCTGGAGGACGGAGCCGATTTCATGGAGCTGGTGGCCGAATATAACACCGACCCCGGCATGACAAACGTCGGTGAAGCGGGATATTTCTTCTGTGACGGTGAAATGGTTGAGCCGTTTGAAGCCGCCTGCAAGCAGCTGGCGGAGGGCGAAATAAGCGAGGCCGTCAAGACCGATTACGGCTATCACATTATTCGTCGCCTTGAAATTACCGACGAAAACCGCCTCAGCATTGCTTTGTCTGTCGCACAAGGCGCGGTAAATGAGCTCATAGAGCAGTACGCCGCGCAAATCATAGACAATGTCGAGTACTCACAGCTTTACGAAATCATCGAGCCGGCAAACCTCTATTAACCGTATAAAAATCCGATTTTTTCACATCATATTCATATAAAATTCAGGAGGCGGACTATGGATTTGAAAAGCAAGCTGGCACAATTTGCCCATTCGATGAAAACCACCTACGTCAAGCAGGACGTCGGACTGCGCACAACAATTATCAAAAGCGGCGACGACAGCGAGCCCAAAAGCGTCGGAGCGAATTTTTCGATAAAGCTGAACCTTATCGAGGTGACGGCAGTGTGCGCCGGCGTGCTGTTGCTGGCGACGGTTATTGACGAATGTCACGATAAGGCGTGTGAGGCTCGCGCAATGAAAAAGCTTGCCCGCGAACAGCAAAAGAAATGCGAACATGAAGCCAAACGCGAGGAAAAAAAGCTACATCGAGCGTGAGGAAAATCAGCAATCGGATAATATAACGGGCAGGCTTGCAAATTGAATTAGCAAGCCTGCTTTTTGAATTTTACCGCTCAGCTCAAAAGCTTACGAAAGTCGGTTACGCGGTGGAAGGTGGAGTAGTTGGAGTTATGATAGGTGGCAGCGTTATTGTAGGCGGTGCGGCAGAGATAGATTATATCGTCGCCCTTGATTTCGAAATCGACGTATTGGAAGCCTACCTTGTCCATGTCGTCGGCGCGCAAAAGGTCTTGCCGCCGTCGAGCGATTTGCCGATGAGCAGATCGCCGTATTCGGTAGAGCAGGCCGGCATATAAAGCTCGCCCCTGTGAATGAACATTTTGCCCCGGAAGCAGGGCATAAGCTCGCTGACATAATGCCAGCTTTCGCCGTCATCGTCCGAGCGGAATATAAGCGTTGGATTTTGCGGATGCTCGCCCGCGAAAAGATCCATCGAGCCCAGCAAAAAGCCGTCCGGATGCCGAACCGGCGACGGTGAGCACAAATACCGCCCCGAAAACGAATATGCCGTATCGTCGGGATGCAGATATTTGACGACAACACCCACCGCATCGCCGGTACGCGCAAGGCGCACACGGCTTTTCTTTTTTACCGGCAGGGGAGCGGCTCTGCTCGCGTAGCGAAATGCGCAAAATTCAAATGTTAAATAAATTTGAATTTTTTGCGCCGTGCTTGACAAAATAATAAATATGTAGTATAATATTCAGGTAGTGTAAAGAAAATAACTTTACAGTTCGGAGGCAAGCCTTGAAGGATTTATCCATTGTGCCGCTTTACGATTGCTATGCGGCGTTGCTGAGCGAAAAACAGCGCACGGCGTTTGAATATTATTACGACGACGATTTGTCGCTGAGCGAGATTGCCGAGCATACTCACACGACGCGCCAGGGTGTGCGCGATTTGCTTAAGCGCAGTGAGGAGCAGCTGAGGTTTTTCGAGGGAAGCCTTCATTTGAGCGAAAAATACGAAAAATTGCGCGATATTGCGGCAAAATGCGGCAATGCGGCGCTTAAAAGCGAAATCGACTCCAT
>CAYWMF010000140.1:0-1116 GCA_964459175.1 uncultured Oscillospiraceae bacterium | reverse complement strand
GCGTGAAATAAAGCTGGCTTTGCTGGAGGCCGATGTTAACTTCAAGGTCGTTAAGGACTTTGTGGCGAGGGTTTCCGAGCGCGCGGTGGGAAGCGATGTGCTGGAAAGCCTGGTTCCCGCCCAGCAGATAGTCAAAATAGTCAACGATGAGCTGTGCGAAATAATGGGCAAGGAGAACGAAAAGCTCAATATTTCCCCCAAGCCGCCGACGGTTGTCATGATGTGCGGTTTACAGGGCGCCGGCAAAACAACTCATTGCGCCAAGCTGGCGGCGTTGTTCAAGAAGCAGGGCAAAAATCCGCTGTTGGTCGCCTGTGACGTTTACCGTCCCGCGGCTATAAAGCAGCTGGAGGTTGTGGGCGAAAAGGTCGGCGTGCCGGTGTTCACGATGGGCGATAAAAACAACCCCGTCGATATCGCCAAGGCCGGTGTGGCTCACGCCGCGAAAAACGGCAACGATATGGTGTTTATCGACACCGCCGGACGTTTGCACATTGACGAAACGCTCATGGGTGAGCTGAAAAATATAAAGGAAAGCGTAAATCCCACAGAAATCCTGCTGGTTGTGGACGCCATGACCGGTCAGGACGCCGTTAACGTCGCGCAAAGCTTCAATGAGCTGTTGGATATTACCGGCGTAATTCTCACCAAAATGGACGGTGATACGCGCGGCGGCGCGGCGCTGTCGGTGCGCCACGTAACCGGCAAGCCTATAAAGTTTATCGGAACCGGCGAAAAGCTGGACAATATAGAGCCCTTTTACCCCGACCGCATGGCGTCGCGAATTTTGGGCATGGGCGATGTTCTTTCGCTCATCGAAAAAGCGCAGGAAACCTTCGACGAGAAAAAGGCGGCCGAGCTCGAAAAGAAAATGCGTGAATCAACCTTCACGCTGGACGATTTTCTCGAGCAATTTCAGCAGCTGCGCAAAATGGGGCCGCTCGACCAGCTGGCGGGCATGCTTCCCGGCATCAAGCCCGGCGCGCTGAAGGATGCGCAAATCGACGAAAAAAAGGTTGACCGCATGCAGGCGATAATCCTGTCAATGACCAAAAAGGAGCGCGAAAAACCCGATATTATCAACTCCTCGCGCAAAAAGCGCATTGCCGCCGGCAG
>CAYWMF010000139.1:0-5046 GCA_964459175.1 uncultured Oscillospiraceae bacterium | reverse complement strand
TGATGGCAAAGGGATAAATCAGCGTCGGCGGCATATTGAAAAGCGTTACTGCCGACTAGGTGTACGAGCCGTAATATGCCCTTGCCAACTCGGTGGAAACGCCTATATCCACCAGGCGGTTTACCACGACCATGGTGTCAATGACATTTGTCAGCGACATTATCGAGGAGCTTATTGTGATGGGAATGGCGATTTTTATAAGCTCCGCCGAAATTTGAGCACGACTGCGCGGAGTCATATCGGGGTTGACGTTGAGCTGATTGTTCATCGGTACCGCCTTGGCGATGGCGAGATACAGCGTGTTGGCGATAACGCCGACGGTAACGCCGAGTATTACAAACGCCGCAACCTCGGCATTGCTACAGCCGGCTTTAATGGCAATGTAGCCGGCAATAAGGCCGATAAACAGCTTGCCGACCGCCTCGATAACCTGCGAAATCGAGGTGGGAATCATGTTTTGAAGCCCTTGGAAATAGCCGCGATAGGACGAGGTTATACAAATGAAGAACAGCGTCGGCGCTATGGCTATTATGCTCAGATACAAATCGTCGCCGATACCGGTCGAGGCGGCGAACCTCTTGGAAAACAGCACCATTATCGCCGTTCCGACGGCGCCTATAGCCACGAACATTACCATTGAAACCTTATAAATCCGCTTGACCTCGCCCGCGTTGCCGCGCGCGTTGGCCGCCGCGACCATGCGCGAAATCGCAACCGGCAGTCCCGCCGTGGAAATCATGTAAAAAAGAACGTAAAAGCTGTACGCCGAATTGAAATATGCCATGGCGTCCACGCCGACAAGATTGCGCAGTGGTATTTTGAATATTGCGCCCAACAGCTTTACCACTATGTTCGAAGCCATCAGCAGTACCGCACCGTGCACAAATGATTGTTTTCTTGACATTGCAAAAACCTTCCTGTTAATTTAGTTGTTTTCTGTTCTGCCGATAAATTCCCGCATAAGCGAGTTTATCGGCACAGCGCCCTCATCAATGGCGGGTATGTTTTTCAATTTGTCCCGCAGAGCCGCCGCCGCGGGGTAAAATTTGCTTTGCGGCGAAAGACCGCTCAATACATCGTAAACCTGCCGCCGCACAACGCAGGGCTCGTAAGCAAACATGGAATTTATTTTGAAATCGGCGCGGCTTTCAAATGGGTGAATGTATTTGTCCTCGCCCTTTAGCACATTGCCCCACAGGCCGAAGGTAAGCTCGGCATCGGCGGCGCGAAATTTGAAATCGCGTATCAACCGCCGCATGAGTCTCAGCTCGCGTCCGTCAAACAGCTCCTTGCCGTTTTGCTTGAGCACACCCTCGACATTTATGAAAAGACGGTAATATTCATCGCTTTCAAAGCCGCCGTACATTATATCGTTCAGCGCGTGAAGCCCCTCGAGTATTATCAGTTCGTCGGGCAAGGCGGTATACTGCTCGTAGCGGTCGATTCTTTTGCCGGTGGGAAAGTCGTATTTCGGCAGATATACCGTTTTGCCTTTGATAATATCCGCAAGCGTGGACTGCAAAAGGTCAAGGTTTACATAGCTTATGCTTTCGTAATCCGGCTTGCCGTCCGTGCCGATGGGGCCGTTTTCGCGGTTGTGGAAAAAATCGTCTATCGAAAGTGTACGCACCTTTATTCCGCCCGCCGCCAGCTTTACCGTCAGCTTAAAAGAGGTGGTCGTTTTTCCGGCGCAGGAGGGCCCCGCCAAACCGCACAGCTTAACGTCCTTACGCCGCACAAGCTCGTCGGCTATCATGTCAAGCGCGGCGTCGTAGCTGCTTTCGCAGTCCGAAACGTATTTTTTCTGCCCGTCGGGCGATAATGCGGAAATTTTGTCGGTATCGAGATTATACATATTTGTTCCTTTTCTATTCGTCGCGGCGCAATACGGTGTTTACGTATTCTTTCAAAAATTCGTGCTTTCGTCGTCTTTTTTCGCCGCCCTCAATGTATTCCTTGGGGTATTTGCAGTCGAAAAATCCGACGGTTCTGTCCGACAGGCGCCGCGGATACACCATTTTGGTAGCCGCGCCGGCGCCCAGCGCCACGGTGGAATTAAGCTCGCTCATCATACAGACATTGTACACGCACTCGGTGCCTCTTTTGGCATAGCCTACGTTTTCAAGCCCGGAAAGCGCGTTTTTCTGCTTGTATAAATAATATGGAAAATAGGAATTATTATGACACTTTTTCCGCGTATATTCCAGCATTGCCGCAATATTTTCGTTTTGCCGAACAAAGCCGCCCTCGCGCAGTCCCGCGGCGTTTTTCACGCACAGCGTGTGCACCGTAATGTTTTCGGGCGCCAGCGCCGCCACGTCGTCAAGGCTTTTTTCGAAGGTGTCGTTGTCAAAGCCGGCGATAAGGTCGGTGTTGATAATCGGTATTTTTGCCTCCCTCGCCAGCGCAAACGCCTTAAAATAGTCCTCGGCGGTGTGCCGACGTCCCACTGCCTCCAAAACGGCGTTGTTGGTAGTCTGGGTATTTACGCTTATACGGTTTACGCCGTATTCGCGGGCAACCTCCAGCTTTTGCGCGGTCAATGTGTCGGGTCTTCCCGCTTCCAAAGTATACTCGATATTATTATACCCAAAGGAACTTTTTATTTCCGATAATAAAATTTTCAGCTGTTGCGCTGTAAACACTGTCGGCGTTCCGCCGCCGATATATATCGTGTTCAGCCGCATATCCCGCATAATCTGCGCCGTATCGCGTATTTCGCCGCACAGCGCGTCCAAATAGTCGGGTATCAGCCGCGACATGCCGGCGTCCGCCGAGATAAAGGAGCAATATTTGCACCGTGTCGGGCAAAAAGGAACCGAAACGTAAAGATTATAGCTGTTTTCGGGCAGTGATTTTGCAATTTCGTATTCAAAATCGCCCACCTCACTCACCAAAAGCGCCTTTTCGGGCGAAAGCAGATAATTTTCGCGTATAATGCTCGCCGCGTCGGCGCCGCCGCTCAAAAGGTTCAGATACAGCCGTACCGGTTTTACGCCGTCGATTATTCCCCATTCGGGATAAAACCCGCATATGCGCCCCGCCGCGCGCCAAAATGCCCGTGCCGCACATATTATGCCGCGCTTGTCGGAGGCCAGCACCGCGTCGGGCGCCATATCTTCGACAATATGCTCGACCTGCTCGCCCACCGCCAGCGTTAGCTCACAGCGGTTGCTTTCAAGCTTAAAATCAAGCTTTGCTCTGCCGTCGCTCAAAAGGTCGAACAGTCGTTCGCCGCCCAGCGGAAACGAAATCGACAGCTGAGCCAGATGCTTATAAATGCCCTCCGTCATGCCAAATCCGCGCTTTCGACAATCAGCGTCACGGGGCCGTCGGCAGTCAGGTCGATTTCCATATCGGCGCCGAACACTCCGGTTTGAACATTGTTAACATTTGTGCGCAATGCCGCGACAAAATGCTCGTACAGCGCTTTGGCCGCCTCCGGTCTTGCCGCCCTAAAAAAGTCCGGCCGCCGACCCTTGCGGCAATCGCCGTACAGCGTGAAATTCGACACTGCCATAATATCGCCGTTCACCGCAAAATCGGCTATGTTAAGGTTCATTTTTCCGTACATATCGGTGAAGATCCGCAGATTTACAATTTTGTTCGCCAGCTTTTCGGCGTCCTTTTCGTCGTCGTCCTCTTTCACGCCGACCAGCACCAAAAGCCCTGCGCCGATTTCGGAAAACGGCACGCCGTCAGCCTTGAGAGAACATTTTTTTACACGTTGTATAACAGCTTTCATTCTTTTTTCCTTTATATAATGTGTTGTATTGTTGAATCTTAAATAGGAAGATTTTTCGCAGAAAAATCAACCGCAATTGCACATTGCTTACATATACCCTCTTACCACATCGGTCACGCCGTCCAGCTTTTTCAGCCTCGAAACGATGGAATTGAAGTGGTCGGTGTTTTTGGTTCTTATGCCGATGGAAATGGTAACGTCGTCGCTGTCTGCCTTGACGCGGGAATTGATGGAAAGAATGCCGATGCGCATTTCGGCAAGCGTCGATGAAATCAGCGCCAAAAGCCCGATGGAGTTGCGGGCGAAAACATTTATCATCGCCTCATAGCTTGCCTCGGCAGTGTCAACGGTTTTGCCCTCCCAATGCGCGGCAAGCCAGCGCTCGGCGTTTTCGGCATTTTTCATGCCGTTTATCGCATTTTGACAATCGCTTTTGTGGATTGAAATGCCGTAGCCCTTGGTTATAAAGCCGATAATAGCGTCGCCCGGCAGAGGGTTACAGCATTTGGCAAATTTTACCTGACAGTTGTCCACGCCGTCCACAATTACGCGCGGGCCGTGCGGGCTCGGCTTTGAGGACTGCGGCTTTGTTTCCAGTATCGCGAAGGGCTCGGCAGGGGGCGCCGGCGGAACAACCACGCGGTCGAATTCGTCCTTGAGCTTGCGCGAAATTTTGCTCAGCGAAAGCCCGCCATAGCCTATTGAGTTGTAAAAATCGTCCACCTCGAAAAAGCCCTGACGCTTGGAAATGTTTCGGATAACCTCGTTTTTTTGCTCCTCGGTGAAGGGCACATTGTATTTTTTGAGCTCTTTTTCAATTTCGTTTTTGGCGTCGGCGATGTTTTCGGTGCGTTTTTCACGCTTGAACCATTGGCGGATTTTGTTGCGCGCCTCGCTTGTTTTGACGATTTTGAGCCAGTCGCGGTTTGGACCCTTGGAGGCGGCAGAGGTCAGAATATCCACAATCTGTCCCGTCTGAAGTACGGTATCGATGGTGGTTATCATGCCGTTTATTTTGGCGCCGATCATTTTGTTGCCCACCTCGGAGTGAATGGCATAGGCAAAGTCGATGGGGGTTGCGCCGCCGGGCAGATTTATAACGTCGCCCTTGGGGGTGAAAACGAAAATCTCGTCGCCGAAAAGGTCAACCTTCAGCGGGCGCAGAAATTCGTCCGGGTCGGCAGAGTCTTTTTCGGTTTCGATAAGCGTGCGTATCCACGCCAGCTTTTCGGACATGTTGGTTTTGTCAGATACGCCGTCCTTGTATTTCCAATGCGCCGCAATACCGTATTCCGCTATGC
>CAYWMF010000138.1:0-5085 GCA_964459175.1 uncultured Oscillospiraceae bacterium | reverse complement strand
CGCACAGAATAATGTCAATATGGATCCCGAACAGCTTTATGTCTGCGAATGCAACGCAACCGCTGGCAGAACAAGGAAGCGCATGATGCCCAGAGCTCAGGGACGTGGTTTCCGTATACTGAAAAGGTCTTCTCACGTGACTATCAAGGTCGCAGAGAGAGAATAATCAAAGAGGGAGGTAAAAAGTTAATGGGTCAGAAAGTTAATCCGCACGGCTTACGTGTAGGTGTAATCAAAGGCTGGGATTCGAGATGGTATGCCAAGGACGAAGAGTTCGGCGATGTACTTGTATCCGATTACAACCTGAGAAAATTTTTAAAGTCTAAAGCTAATCTTGCTCAGGCAGGCTTGGCAAAGATAGAAATCGAACGTGATGCTGCACGTGTAAGAATTATTCTTCACTGTGCTAAGCCGGGTCTCGTCATCGGCCATCAGGGCAGTGAAATCGAAAAGCTGCGCGCCGATGTTGTAAACTTCCTCAACGACGGCAAGCAGGTTTCCGTAAACGTTATCGAAGTTAAAAACCCCGACCTCAACTCGCAGCTCGTTGCCGAAAACATTGCTGCACAGCTGGAAAAGAGAATTTCCTTCAGACGTGCAATGAAGCAGTGCATCGGCAGAACCATGAAGCTGGGTGCAAGAGGTATCAAAATTCAGTGCAGCGGTCGTCTCGGTGGCGCAGAAATCGCACGTACCGAGCATTACCATGAAGGTACTATTCCGCTGCAGACCATCAGAGCCGACATCGACTACGGCTTTGCCGAAGCTGATACCACTTACGGTAAAATCGGTATCAAGGTTTGGATATACAAGGGCGAGGTTCTCAACGAAGTAAGAAGACAGAACACCCGTAGAGAGCGTCCCCGCAATACGCGAGA
Source organism: uncultured Oscillospiraceae bacterium (assembly GCA_964459175.1). Taxonomy (GTDB): domain Bacteria; phylum Bacillota; class Clostridia; order Oscillospirales; family SIG627; genus SIG627. The sequence goes on along the minus strand of CAYWMF010000138.1, from coordinate 4,207 downwards.
GGGAGGTAACAGATAATGTTAATGCCTAAGAGAGTTAAATACAGACGTGTTCACAGAGGCAGACTTACCGGCCGCGCGTACAGAGGAAACAAGATTACCAGCGGTTCTTACGGTTTGGTAGCGCTTGAACCTGCTTGGATCACCTCCAACCAGATTGAAGCAGCCCGTATTGCTATGACCAGATACGTAAAACGTGGCGGTAACGTTTGGATTAAAATATTCCCCGATAAGCCCATCACCGAAAAACCCGCTGAAACCCGTATGGGTTCCGGTAAAGGTTCTCCCGAATATTGGGTAGCGGTTGTTAAACCGGGCAGAGTTATGTTTGAAATGGACGGCATTACCGAGGAGCAGGCAAAAGAAGCTATGCGTCTTGCTTCCCACAAGCTTCCTATCAAATGCAAATTCTACACCAAAGAACAGCTTGAGGAGGTAGCGAAATAATGATGAAGATTAACGAAATACGCGAAAAGTCTACCGACGAGCTGAACAAACAGCTTCTTGAACTTAAAAACGAACTTTTCAATCTCCGCTTCCAGCACGCCGTAAATCAGTTGGACAATCCCCAGAAGATTGTAGAAACCAAGAAAACCATTGCGAAGATTCTCACCGTTCTTCGTGAAAAGGAAATTGCGGCTAATAAATAATTTATATTTACGGAAAGGAGTATAAAAATGGCAGAGGAAAGAACTCTCAGAAAGACAAGAGTCGGTATGGTTGTCAGCAACAAAATGGACAAGACCATCGTTGTAGCTATTCAGGACAACATTAAGCACCCTGTTTATAATAAAATCGTTAAGAAAACCGTTAAGTTCAAAGCCCATGACGAAAACAACGAATGCAATATAGGCGATAAAGTTGAAATCATGGAGACAAGACCCTTATCCAAAGAAAAAAGATGGCGCCTTGTCAGAATCATTGAAAAAGCTAAATAATTACCGTTAGAAGGAGGATACACAAAATGATACAGCAGCAAAGTTTCATGAAGGTTGCCGACAACACCGGCGCCAAAGAATTAATGTGCATCCGCGTGCTCGGCGGTACAGGAAGACGTTATGCTAATATCGGCGATGTCGTAGTAGCTTCTGTTAAAAAAGCAACACCCGGCGGCGTTGTAAAAAAAGGCGAGGTTGTTAAAGCAGTCATCGTCAGAAGCGTTAAAGGCATTCGCAGAGCGGACGGTTCTTATGTCAAATTCGACGAGAACGCAGCTGTCATAATCAAAGACGACAAAAATCCCAGGGGTACACGTATATTTGGCCCTGTTGCTAGAGAGCTTCGTGAAAAGGATTATCTTAAGATATTATCCTTGGCACCCGAAGTACTTTGATAGGGGGTAAAGAGAATGAATAAGCTTCATATTAAAAAGGATGACACCGTTGTTGTTATCTCCGGTAACTCCAAGGGCAAAAAAGGCAAGGTTGTCGAGGTTTCGCCCAAGGAAGGCAAGGTTATCGTAGAGGGCGCAAACATTGTGTCCAAGCACGTTAAGCCCCGTAAGCAGGGCGAGCCCGGCGGTATTGTCAAGACCGAAGGCGCTATATATGCGTCCAAGGTTCAGGTTTACTGCCCCAAGTGCGATAAGGGCGTTAGAGTTAAGCACACCGTACTGGCAAGCGGCGAGAAGGTTCGCGTTTGCGCAAAATGCGGCGAAAATCTTTAATACGAGGGAGGAAAAACAATGTCAAGATTAAGAGATTACTACAATCAGGAAGTTGCTCCCGCGTTGATGAAGAAGTTCGAGTACAAGAGCCCGATGCAGATCCCCAAGTTCGATAAAATCGTTGTTAATATCGGCGCGGGCGATGCAAAGGATAACGCTAAGGTTATCGACAGCATCATTACCGATCTTACCGCTATCACCGGACAGGCTGCAGTAGCCACCACGGCAAAGAAGTCTGTTGCAAACTTCAAAATCCGTGCCGGCATGAAAATCGGCGCAAAGGTTACTCTTCGCGGCGAAAGAATGTACGAGTTTATGGACAGACTCTTTAACCTCGCACTGCCCCGCGTACGTGACTTTAAAGGAATTAATCCCGATGGCTTTGACGGCAGAGGTAACTATTCCTTAGGTATCAAAGAACAGCTTATATTCCCTGAAATCGATTACGATAAGATCGATAAAATCAGAGGTATGGACATAGCTTTTGTTACAACTTCCAAGACAGACGAAGAAGCACGTGAACTGTTGACCCTCATGGGCGCACCGTTCGCAAAGAATTAAGGAGGGGAATTAAATGGCAAAGAAAGCAATGATTTTAAAGCAGCAGAAGAAGCAGAAATTCTCCACCAGAGAATACAACAGATGCAAAATCTGCGGTCGTCCCCATGCTTATCTTCGCAAATACGGCATTTGCCGAATTTGCTTCCGTGAGCTTGCTTACAAAGGTCAGATTCCCGGCGTAAGAAAAGCAAGCTGGTAAACCCGTAAAATATGCGCACAAGTGCAAAAAGCATACTATGCGCGAAATGGAGGATATATTAAATGCAAATCACAGATGCTATTGCCGATATGCTCACAAGAATTCGTAACGCTAACTCGGCAAAACACGAAACTGTTGATATTCCCTGCTCCAACGTGAAGAAGGCTATCGCCGATATTCTTGTTGAAGAAGGCTATGTCAAGGGTTACCAACTCATCGAGGACTCCAAGCAGGGTATCATCAGAGTTACTCTGAAGTACGGTCCCAAGAAACAGAGAATCATTCAGGGCGTTAAGAGAGTCTCTAAGCCCGGCCTGCGTATTTATGCCGGCTGCGAAGAACTGCCGCGCGTAATGAACGGCTTGGGTGTGGCTATTATTTCCACCTCTAAGGGCATTATGACTGACAAGAACGCAAGAAAACAAAATGTTGGCGGTGAAGTTCTCGCCTTCATATGGTAAAGGTAGGAGGAATACGACTATGTCAAGAATAGGTAGAATGCCGGTCGCTATTCCCGCCGGTGTTAAAGTTACCCTGAACGGCAACGTAATCACGGTTAAAGGCCCCAAGGGTGAGCTTACTCAGGCACTTCACAGCGATATGGCTATAAACGTAAGCGATAAAGAAATTACTGTTACTCGTCCGTCGGAGGAAAAAGAGCATAAGTCCCTTCACGGCCTTACTCGTACACTTATCTACAACATGGTTGTAGGTGTTACCGAGGGCTACAAGAAGGAGCTCGAAATCAACGGCGTCGGCTACAGAGCACAGAAGAAGGGCAAAGAGGTTGTTCTTAATCTCGGCTATTCTCACGATGTTATCATTCCGGATATTGCCGGTATTACCATCGACGTTCCCGATCCCAACCATCTGGTTATTTCGGGTGCAGATAAGCAGCAGGTCGGTCAGGTTGCAGCTGAAATCAGAGCAAAGAGACCTCCGGAACCTTATCTGGGCAAGGGTATCAAGTATACCACCGAAACTATTCGCCGTAAATCCGGTAAGGCCGGTAAATAAAGAAAGGAGTGGATCTAAATGGTCAGCAAAGTTGATACCAACAAAAAGAGACTTAAGAGACATAAGAGAGTTCGTGCAAAAATCTCCGGTACTGCTGCTACACCGCGTCTTTGCGTATATCGTTCGCTCAAGAATATATATGTTCAGATTATCGACGACGTAGCCGGCAAGACACTTGTTTCTGCTTCCACCCTTGAAAAAGGTTTTGACGGATACGGCGGAAATAAAGAAGCTGCCAAAAAGCTCGGCGCAGTTATAGCTGAAAGAGCTAAGGCTAACGGCATTGAAGAAGTGGTATTCGACCGCGGCGGTTATTTGTACCACGGACGTGTTAAAGAGCTCGCAGAAAGCGCAAGAGAAGGCGGACTTAAATTCTAAGAATTTAACGTAATAGGAGGTAATTATGGCAGTAAAAATAGATGCGGCAACCCTCAAAGATTTGAAGGAAGTTGTCGTTGATTGCAAAAGTGTTTCCAAAACAGTCAAAGGCGGACGTGTTCGTAAATTTACCGCACTTGTGGTTGTCGGCGATGAAAACGGTCATGTAGGTTGCGGCCTCGGCAAAGCGGCTGAAAGACCCGAAGCAGTCAGAAAAGGCATTGAGGACGCTAAAAAGAACATTATCGAGGTACCGCTTAAGGGAACCACGATTCCTCACGAAATCATCGGTAAGTTCGGCGCAGGCGAAGTTCTTCTCAAACCCGCTGCTCCCGGTACCGGCGTTATCGCAGGCGGTAAGGTAAGAAGCGTACTCGATATGGTAGGCG
>CAYWMF010000137.1:0-5116 GCA_964459175.1 uncultured Oscillospiraceae bacterium | reverse complement strand
CGAAGATACATATCTATATCGAGAGTGTTGTGATGAGTTACAAAAGGACGTGCTGCGGCGCCGATTTCCAGCGTGTGAAGTACCGGCGTGTCAACCTCGAGAAAGCCCTTTGCGTCAAGAAAAGCACGGAGCTCGCGGATAATATCGCTTCTCTTTTTAAATGTGTCCCTAACCTCGGGATTTACGATGAGATCAACGTATCTCTGGCGGTATCTGAGATCCTGATCCTTTAAGCCGTGAAACTTTTCGGGGAGAGGGCGAAGCGACTTGGAAAGCAACTTTACCGACTCGGTGTGAATGGAAATTTCACCGCGGCGGGACTTGAAAACCTTGCCGACAAGGCCGATGATATCGCCTATATCCCACTTCTTGTAGGCCGCGAAAGCCTCCTCACCGATATCGTCAAGCTTTATATAAACCTGAATTTTGCCTGTGGAATCGGCCAAGTCAAAGAAATTGGCTTTACCCATATCGCGGCGTGACATCATACGTCCTGCCATGGATACCGTGCGGCCCTCCATGGCTTCGAAGTTTTCTTTTATATCGGCCGCATAGGCGTCAACATTGTATTTTACTTCCATATAAGGGTCGTTGCCGGCCGCCTGAAGCTCGAAAAGCTTGTTTCGGCGAACCTCGAGAACATTACCTATATTTTCGGTTGCTTCATTCGCAACGGGTGTTGCATTTAATTCTTCTGCCATTTTTTATACTCCTAACGATTAATTACTTGATTTCCAAAACTTCTATTTTAATAATGCCGCCGGGGGTTTCGACGTCGATGACGTCGCCGACCTTTTTGCCGAGCAATGCGTGTCCGATGGGGGATTCGTCGGAAATTTGTCCCTCGTCAAGATTGGCCTCGGCGGAGCCGACGATGGTATAAACCATTTCTTCTTCGAATTCGCAGTCGTAAATTTTGACCGTGCTGCCCATTGAAATGACTGAGGTTGAGGTTTTTTCGATGATTTTTACATTTTGAAGCATTACTTCAAGCTCGGCTATCTTATGTTCAACCTCGGCCTGCTCGTTTTTCGCCTCGTCGTATTCGCTGTTCTCGGATAAGTCGCCGAAAGCCTTTGCAACCTTGATGGCGTTGATGACCTCCTGACGCTTTTCCAGACGCAAATAGTCATATTCGGCTTTTAATTTATCGTATCCTTCCTGAGTTAATAAAACGTGTTCGTTTTTCATGTCTATCTTCCTTTCAATTGATTTCGGATAAAATTTCAATAGCTTTTTTGAGCTGCAAATCGGTGAGATTGTCCATTATATTAAGCTGATTGTAGCTGTCTGTTTTGACCTCGACGTCCGGAACAACGCCGACGCCCTCCACGCTGTCGCTTTTCGGTGGCGAATACAGGGCGGTGGAAAGTACCATGCCGCTGTGATCCGGCAGTGTTATTACGGTTTGAACCGTTCCTTTGCCGTAGGTGGTTTCGCCGACCAACGTTGTCATACCGTAGTCTCTCAGCGCCGCGGCAAAAAGCTCGGCGGCACTGGCTGTTGCCATGTTGATAAGCGTAACGGACGGCAGACTTACACAGCGTGCGTCGCTTTGAAGCACGGTTTCAAGACCGCCGGAGTCGTACATTCTGATGATCGGTCCCTCCGGAAGCAGATAGTCAAGCACGGCACGCACACTGTCCAGCTCACCGCCGGGATTGGAGCGCACATCGTATATTATCGACTTTGCGCCGGACGAAATTATATTGTCCATAGCGGCTATAAACTGCGCGGCGGTATTTTTGGAAAATTCGCTTATTGCGACATATGCCGTGGTTTCGTTAAGCATGTATGAGACAACCGATTGCGTTTCGACTTCGGCACGGATTACCTCGACGGTTTGCTCTTTTCTGCCACGCATCAGTGTCAGCGTGCAGGTTGTGCCGACCTCGCCGGTGATCATGCCGGTGGCGGTATGATAGCCTATATCATTGATATATTGACCATCCACCGCAACAATAATATCGCCGGATACAACGCCTTTTTCGGCGGCGGGCGAGCCCGCGACAACATTGTAAACCAAAATCGCGTCGTTTTCGTTGTCGTAATGGGCGGTTATGCCGATACCGACGGTTTTGGAGACCAAGGAAGCCTGATATGCGGCGTATTCTTCCTTTGTCATATAGTAGGAATACTTATCACTGAGTCCGTTAAAGTACCCGGTGATAAGCTGATTTTCGAGCTGCTCCTCGTCAATTTCTTTGACATAGTTGCGGCGGACGGTTTGGTCAATGGTAGAAAGCTTTTCGTAGTTTACCTGATTTTCGGTGATTTCGGCGAGCTTTTGGGAATACTGCTTGTCAACCGAGATTACCGTTATCTGAAACGTGACCAGTACGCCCAACAGCATTATAGCCAGCGCCGCACCGATAGAAATTTTTCTGTTCATTTATATCACTTAGATTTCGTATACTCTCGGGTCGTCTATGCGTACTCTCTTGCCCTCACGGTACGAAAGATAGCATGCCAGAACCATTCTTAGCGAATCTCTGCCCTGGCGTGCCGTGCAGATCGGAGGTCGCTTGCCCTGCAAAAATTCGGCGAAATGAAGCGCCTGATCGCCCAACCGCATGCCGTGAGCCGCGGGGGTGGGAATATCGCTTTCGGTCCAGTTTTCATCGCCCGAAACATACCATTTTAGGCCGACAGCGCCCTCCTTTGGCGGGCGGTTGCCGACGCAGGAAACGCCGTCGCCGAAGTATTGCTGAATTGCGCCCTTGGAGCCGTAAACTTCGGTGGTGATTTCGGCCGCGGTGCAGGCGAAGCAAAGCGAAATTTCTGCAATCATACCGTTGGGGTACTTGAATACAACAACGCCGGTATCGTTGCGTATTGCGTTGTTGTGCATGGTGGTCATTTCGGCCATTACCGTTTCGGGAAGACCGAAAATCCAGTTTGTAAGGTCGATCGGATGTGCGGAGTCGTCGGCAAAAATGTCGCGGTTGTACTGCGCGCTTACATGCCAGCTGTTTTCGAAATCCGCACCCCACATATGTGTTGCAAGACCGTGACGGCGGCGGAACATATAGGTTTCGCCGATGGTTTTATCCTTGATAAGCTCTTTGATTTTCAGGTTTTGCGGGTCAACGCGCATCTGGAAGCCCATAGTGAAAAGAACATTGTTAGCTTCGACAGCCTCGACTATTCTGTCGGCCTCGGCCAACGTCAAGGCCATAGGCTTATAAAGAACTATGTTTTTTCCGGCGTTTGCCGCTTTTACGGCAAGCTCTGCGTGCAGGCTGGTTTCGGAGGATATAACAACCGCGTCAATATCCTTGCGCGCGAGAAGGCTTTCGGGCGAGCTTTCGATTTCATATTTGAGAGTTTCTTTGTTTTTTTCAAGGCGATCCTTGTCGTGATCCCAAGCCGCTATTATGTTAACACCCATCGAGGGATCGTCAACCCAGCGCTTGCCGTAGGTTCCGACGTGTCCGTGAGCCAGTCCGAGAATTCCGACATTTACTGCCATAATTGATGTTGCGGGCTTATATAAGCCGCGCTCCTTTCTTTATTGAGTTAATTAATTAAAATCAAACCTTGCGGTATTTTCTTACCGGTATGATACTGCACATAACCGAGGTGACAACGCCGATAAGCAAAAATCCCAGAAGAAATTGATATTTTACCTCGGTAAATGGTATTATTTCTATAACGCCGTAGCTGCCGATGACGTCCATGAGCATGTATTTGTGTATGTACATTTGACCGAAATATGCCAGCGTCGAGGATAAAAGACCGATTATAAAGCCCTCTATCATATACGGGAAAGTGATGAAAAAGCCGGTCGCACCGACACAGGACATTATGCTTATTTCCTCACGGCGCACATAAACCGAGGCCTTTATTGTGTTTACGATAACAAACAGCGAAACCACAAACAGCAAAACCATAAGCCATGTGAAAACAAAGGAAGCCGCGTTTTTGAAATTGTCAATATTTTCCGCAATATCGACGCGGTTGTATATATTATATACTCCGTCAATCTGTTGTATGCGGTAGACAAGATCCTGGACATTGATATTCGGTGCGTAGGTTATCCGAAAAGAGTTTTTCAGCGGATTTTCGTCAAGATAATTACTGAAAAGCTCTGCGTATTCCTCGCCGTATTTCGACTTTTCGCTTTCCAGCGCCTCATCGCGCGAAACAAATTCAATTTCCGAAATATAGCCGTTAGCTTTTAGATCGTTGAGCTTTTCGTTTATGCTTGCGATGGTTATATCGTCGGCATCGTAATCTATAAATGCCACGATTTTGTTGTAGCCGTCAAGCAGCGACATATTGTCGTTGACTATTTTGGTGACCACCCAAAAGCTGCCCATTACGATCAGGCAGGAGGTAAGCACCAATATTGAGGCAAGCGACATGACGCTGTTGCGGAATATGCCGAAAAAGGCTAATTTTATGAAATAAAATAGGCTGTATCGTCTTCTTGAAGCGCGCGGCCTTTTGGAGGAATTTGTCATAGGTTTGTTATTCATCGAACATACCGCCTGTTCTGTCGTTTACCACCGAGCCGTCCGAAATGGTGATAACACGTTTATTGAAAGCGTCCACAATGCTTTGCTCATGTGTTATGACTACAACAGTCATTTTTTCCATAGCGTTTATGCGCAACAGCAGACGTATCATGTCAAAGCTCATTACCGGGTCGATATTGCCCGTCGGCTCGTCGGCGATAATAACCGAAGGACGGTTGACCAGCGCCCTTGCCAGCGCCACGCGCTGCTGCTCGCCGCCCGAAAGCTCGCGGGGAAAGGAATTGATTTTATCCGAAAGTCCGACAAGCTTCAAAAAGTTTCTGACACGGGAATTTATAAGCTTTTTGGGCTCGCCTATAACATGCATCGCAAATGCCACGTTTTCGCCGGCCGTCATGTTGGGCAAAAGGCGAAAATCCTGAAAAACCATGCCCATTGTGCGGCGCAGATAGGGTATTTTGCGCTGTGGTATTTTGGAAAGATTGAAATTATTTACGGTAAGCGTTCCGCTGGTAAGCCGCTCTTCGCACATCAACAACTTTGTCAGCGTGGTTTTGCCGGCGCCCGAGGCACCGACAATGAAAACAAACTCGCCCTGCTCGATGCGCAGGTTTACATTTTTGAGCGCCTTTGTG
>CAYWMF010000136.1:3107-5117 GCA_964459175.1 uncultured Oscillospiraceae bacterium | reverse complement strand
ATTTTTGCCGTAGAGGAAGAAGCGCAGGCACTTTGCAAAATATTGGATTGCACCGAATATTACGAGGATTTGAGCTACGCCGCGCTGCTGCATGATATAACAAAAGAAAAAAATTATCAAGAACAGTTGAAATTATGCGATAAATACGATATAATATTATCCGAGGAGGAACGCCTGTCGCCCAAAACGATTCACGCCATCACCGCTTCGGCTGTGGCAAAAAACGAATACGGTATGAAAACGAATATTTGTTCCGCCATTCGCTATCACACCACCGGACGGCAGGATATGAGCCTTTTTGAAAAAATAATTTTTATAGCGGATTATATAGAAAAAACACGCGAGGAAAGCTGTTGTAAGCTGGCGCGTGAGCAGTTTTACAGTGAAATCGAGGGTGTCGGCGATATTAAAAGCCGCTGTGTTGCGCTTGATCGCGTAATACTTACTTCACTCAGCCAAACAATAAAATATTTGGCGGAAAAAAATCTTTATATCAACGAAAACACCTTCAAGGCAAGAAACAGACTCTGCCTTTCACTTTATCCGGAAAAGAATAATTATCAGAAAAAGGATTGAACGGTATGAAAAAGAACGGAAAGAAAAAGCCTGAAAAGATAACCGAGAAAAAAGTCGAAGCGTCCACCGCCAAGGCGGTTATGGCGAGCAAAAAGAACAAGAAAAACAAGCTGACGATGTATATTGTAATCGGTGTGCTGACATTCCTTTTGGCGCTTACGGTTGCGATAGGCGTCGCTTACAGCACAACCAAGCCCCAAATAGATAACGATAATCCTTTTACCGACAATGTCGATACGCCGGTAAATAACGAGGATAAAACCGTAACTCCGACCAAAAAGCCCTCCGCCGACGGCCGTAAGCAGGAAATGTATAATTTGCTTGTACTCGGCAAAGACTATTGGTCAAGCTCGACCGATGTAATAATGATAGTGTCGATAAACACCGCAAACAAGGATATAAGTGTACTTCAAATTCCGCGTGATTCGACGGTTGACTGCGGCTTGAACGAAAACCACGGTAAGCGCGTCAACGCGATTTACGCCTATGCCATGTCGGCTTTGCGCTCCGCCGCGTCCAATCCCTCCAAGGAGTATACCGATCCGTCGCTTGCGAAGGTTGTTCCGATGTATCTTGAAAAATTAAAGGATACAAAGGATTCCAAAAATAAGGAATATAATGAAGAACTCAGAAGTAAAATGGCAGTGGAGTATCTCAAGGAGACGCTGAAGCAGACGTTTTGCATTGCGATAGACGGCTATGTTATGGTGGATGTTTCCGGCTTCAGAGAAATTGTCGATGTTTTGGGCGGCGTTGAGGTTGATGTTCCGCAAAATATGGACTATGACGATCCCACGCAGAATTTGCATATTCACCTGAAAAAAGGCGTTCAGACACTGAACGGCTCCGATGCAGAGGGCTTTGTGCGTTATCGCTACGGCTATGTTGACGGCGATATCGGCCGTGTCAATGCTCAAAAGATTTTCCTTTCGGCGCTGGCTAAAAAGGCAATGTCCTTCTCTACTATTACCAAAATTCAGCCGCTTGTCGAAACCTGCCTTGACTATACCACAACCAACCTTTCGCTGGCCGATATTATCGGATATGTTAAAATCCTTTTGGATATGGATCTTGGCAATATTAAGTTTTACACCGCACCGGGCGAGGCCTACCGTACTTCGTCGGGAGCATGGTATTACAGCCTTTACATGGACGCAAATCTTGAAATCATAAATCAGCATTTCAACGATTACGACCGCACGGTAACTCCGGATGATGTGACGCTGAATGAGGTTGTAAATAACTATAATATATCCTACAACAACCAGGGCATAAGCGCCGAGGATATCGACAATTCCGAGCTTAACCTTACAAAATCGAATGTAACATATAATCCTTCGGTAAGTACATCGACGACTGTAAGTACTAATACTAATACTGAAACGAATACCGAAACGAATACCGAAACGAATACCGAAACGAATACCATTACGG
>CAYWMF010000136.1:0-3007 GCA_964459175.1 uncultured Oscillospiraceae bacterium | reverse complement strand
GAAACGAATACCGAAACGAATACCGAAACGAATACCGAAACGAATACCATTACGGATAACGGCGCTACCGTTGTTGACAATGTTCCGACTGCCGACAGCAATACCGATGAGGTGGGCACAGAGGTGGAGGTCACGGTTGACACGGACGGCAATACCGAGGTTTCAATAAGCGACGGCACACAGGACAATGCCGATGCAAGTGACGATATCTCCAAACCGACGGAAGAACAGCCGGCACAGGCACCGCAGGATGATACCGCCGTGAGTGATGAAACGAGCGAAAGCCCGGAGGCAAGCGCACCTGCCGAGCCTCAAGCACCGACCGATGATGTTGAGTCGTCGGATGACGCAGCCGTGCAGACTCCGAATGCGCCGTCAAGCGACGAAAGCACGTCCGCAGCTGAGGCTGACACCGCAACCGACAGCGCATCACAGCAGCCGTCAAGCGAAAATTCCGATAGCACACAGCAAACGGCACAGCTGCCGACAAACGACCAAACAGCGGCAGAAGCCGTAACAAATCAGATTGAGGAGTAATATTATGACAGAAAATATAAATGAAAATCAAGAAATCGAAGTAGTGGAGGGTGCGGCACCGCAGGTTGTTGCAGACGAAAAATCCCCCGCAGAGGTTGAGGCCAACGCCAGAAAAATAGCTAAGATTTTATACAGCAAAAAGGCGCACGACATTCAGCTTCTTTATGTTAACAAGCAAACCGTGCTGGCAGATTACTTTGTAATTGCGCACGGTACCTCCAACACACAGGTTAAAGCGCTGAGCGACGAGGTGGTTTATCAGATGGGGCTTTGCGGAGTGGAATGCCTCAGAACTGAGGGCTACGACAGCGCAAGCTGGATATTATTGGACTTCGGCTCGATTATAGTTCATGTTTTTCAAAAGGATACACGCAATTATTTTAAGCTGGAAAAGCTTTGGGCAGACGCGGAAAAGGTTGAATTAAATTTTGACGAAGAATAAATGAGGCTTTCATGAATAGCGAAAATATGTTCAATAACCGCGATATAGCAAGGCTTTCACTGCCTATCTTTTTCGACAGTGTTGCAGCAATATTCATGGGCGTTATCGACTCCGCAATGGTTTCAAACTGCGGTGAAGCGGTGGTCTCGGGCGTAAGCATAGTTGATACGGTTAACGCGGTTATAATAACGCTTTTCAGCGCAATAGCAACCGGCGGCGCCGTTGTTATTTCACAATACATAGGCAGCGGTAATGTCGAAAAGGCTTCGGCGGCATCAATACATACGATAGTATTTTCAACGCTTGTAGGTATTGTATTTTCATTGCCGGGTATGCTGTTCCCGGAACAGATAATCTCGGCGGTATACGGAAATGTCGATCCGCTGATACTTCCGCACGCGGCGGCATATTTTCGTTTTATTTCAATCGGCAATCCGTTTTTTACAATTTATTGCAGCTGCAGCGCGATATTCCGCTCGAACGGCAATACCAAGCCGATAATGTACGTTTCATGCTTGATAAACGTACTTAATGTTATCGGCAATTACCTGCTTATATTCGTTGCGGATCTCGGCGCGGCCGGTGCGGCAATTTCGACGAGCTTTTGCAGAGTGGTGGGTGCCGCGCTGATGCTGTACCTGCTCATGTTCAAGGACAGACTTGTAATTGTCCACGGGCGCGACAGTCTGCGAGTTGATTTTTCTATGCTTAAGCGTATATTACTGATAGCGATTCCAACCGGCATTGAAAATATAATGTTCAATCTCGGTGCATTCATAACGCGCAGATTTATTGTAAATATGCCTAATTCCGCGGTGGAGCTTGCCGCAAATGTCGCCGCCGGCGGTATTTACAGCCTGATGATTATAGTGGGCAACACCTTCGGTACGGCCTGTATGCCGGTTATCGGCCAGTGTATCGGCGCCGGACGCCGTGATGAGGCAAAAAAGCATTTATTGAGCTTTACACTTTATTCGACTGTCGCATGCACGGTTTCGTCGATTATTGTTGCTGTGTTTATGGATCCGATTGTCGGAATTTACGGCATGGGCGAGCAGGCAACCGCAATTACCGAGCGTATAGTTTATTTGTGCTGTATAGCGCTTCCGCTTATGTGGAGCGTTGCCGCCATTATTCCGTCGGGCTTGCGCGCGGCGGGCGATATAAAATTTCCGATGATTGTTTCGATGTCCGCCATGCTGTCGGTGCGCATAGGCCTCGGATATATTTTTGCGGTACGAATGCAGATGGGTTCGTACGGAATTTATCTCGCGATGTTCTGCGATTGGATAATAAAAATGGTTGCCTATCCTATAAGGCTTAAAAACGGCAAATGGCTTGAAAAGAAGGTTATTTAAATGGATAAACAGCATGATTCGGTTCCGAACGCCGTGCTGGTTTCGTTGCTTACGGCGGGAGCTTCGCCAACGGAATGCGAAAAATCGTTGGACGAGCTGGAGGAGCTTTTAAAGACGGCGGGCGGAGCGGTCTACGCGCGTATGGTGCAGCTTAAGGATAAGCCAGAGCCCGACACATATATTGGCAGCGGCAAGCTCCGCGAGCTGGACGACGTGTGCCGCAATAACGATATAGCTCTTGTCGTTTTTGACGACGAGCTTACGCCGTCACAAATAAGAAATATAGAAAATGCTTTACATGATGTCAGCGTTATCGACCGCACAATGCTGATATTGGATATTTTCGCCTCTCATGCAGTAACGCGCGAGGGCATACTTCAAGTTGAAATCGCTCACCTTAAATACACCGCGCCACGCCTTATGGGTAAAGGCAAGGAGCTTTCACGTCTCGGCGGCGGTATCGGTACGCGCGGACCCGGTGAATCCAAGCTGGAAAGTGACCGACGCCATATAAAGCGCCGTATTGCCACATTGGAGGAGGAGCTCAAGGAGCTTGAAAAAAATCGTATAACCCAGCACGCCAAACGCAAAAAAATCGGTAATAACACCAAAGCGGATTAAGGCTATACAAACGCCGGTAAATCCACAATGATGAAATATATCACCGGAG
>CAYWMF010000135.1:0-5141 GCA_964459175.1 uncultured Oscillospiraceae bacterium | reverse complement strand
ATTCTCTCTTATATTGCCGATAAGGTCTTCTCTTACGATAACAACGGTAAGACCGGAGGGGCCCATATTCTTCTGAGCGCCGGCATAAATCAGACCGAATTTCGAAACATCGAACGGCTCGGACAGAATGCAGCTGGACATATCGGCAACCAACGGAATATCACCGGTATCGGGGATTTCGGGGAATTTGGTACCGAAAATGGTATTGTTAAAGCAGATATGAACATAATCCGCATCGGGGCGAATATCCTCTTTCTTAAAGGTGGGGATATATGTAAAGTTTTTATCCTCGCTGGAGGCAAGAACCTTAACATCGCCGAACTTTTTGGCTTCCTGATATGCTTTCTTGGAGAACTGGCCGGAAATAACATAATCAGCCTTGCCGTTTTTGTTCATCAGGTTAAGCGGAACAGCCGCGAACTGGGTGGTCGCGCCGCCCTGCATGAACAGAACCTTATAGTTATCGGGAATACCCATAACTCTTCTGAAAGTAGCCTGTGCGTCTGCTATAATCTTTTCGTATACGGGTGAGCGGTGGCTCATCTCCATAACGGACATACCGGAATCTTGATATTCGGTCATTTCACTTGCGGCTTTTTCAAGTACTGCGAGGGGCAAAGAGGAAGGACCGGCGGAAAAATTGTAAACTCTCATTATTCTATCTCCTTTTCAGATGATATATTTGTTGTTATTATACACCTTTTTTTCAATATAGTCAATAGCTTATTTTTTAACTTTCTTAATTTTGTTGATTTATACATTATATTACAATTTTTTTGTGCGTTTTTATGCTTTTTGTTTCACTTTGTATATTTAATTTGAGATAAAAGCCTTGAAAATTAACAAAATATATGATAGAATATATTGTATTATCTGCGTTTCGGAGGGAAAAATATGAACAACCGCTACTACACCTGCCGCAATATTGCGCCGGGAGCTTCGCTGAATTTACCGAGCGCAATGCTGGTTACAAATGTTGTCGGCTATGCCGAATATGATACTCCCTTTGAAGTTGAGCGCGTTCGCGAGGATTACTATATAATGTACCTTGTCGGCGGTACTCTGACTGTAAAAATAGGCGGGCTTACCAAGCTTGCCGAGGTCGGAGATCTGATTCTTTTACGCGCAGGAGACCTGCAGTGCTATTCCTTTGACGGCAAATCAACCTTCAAATACTACTGGATTCATTTTACCGGCTATGCCGCGCCGCATGTTTTGGACACCTGCGGCTTTGTTCGCTCCGGCGTTTATCATGTAGGGTTAAGCGAGAGCATTTTGCAGTGCTTTAACAAGCATTTTGCCGACTTTTACGGCAAGCCGGTGGAAAACACCTATATGGAAATATCCGCCGCCGCCCATCTCATGGAAATTTTTTCGGTAATGCGCGGTGCAATCGAAGGATACGGCATCAAAGCCGGAAGCGCAGAGCAAAAAATTTTTGCCGCGGCCAAATATATAAACGAAAACTACACCTCTCCCCTTTCGGTTGAGGATTTAGCCGCTCAGCAAGGCATGAGCTCAGGCTATTTCAGTAAAATGTTTGTGCGCTTTCTTGGCTCGTCGCCGCAAAATTACCTTATCCGAATACGCCTGCAAAACAGCTGTATGCTGTTGCGGCAAAGCGATATGAGCATAGCTCAAATTTCCGACGCCGTGGGCTATGACGACCCATTGTATTTCAGCAGAATTTTCAGAAAACACTTCGGTATGTCCCCGGCGGAATATCGAAAAATGCATAGGAGCAGCAGTTAATCATGACAAAAACATCCTTAATTTCCGTGGTTCTGATTCTTTTGGTTTGCGCCTTTTGGGGAATGGGAAACGTACTTGCAAATATCACACTTCAAACCATGCCGACTGTGCTGTGCCTCGGCATACGTTCTGCGATAGCCGCCTTCTTATTTTTCGCGTTTTTTCGCCGACGCATTGCAAAAAGCTTCAAAAAAAGCGATATTATGCCTTGCCTATTGATCGGTGCCGTTTCTACGGCGGTATTTCTTACAGCGATGCTTTCACTGAAGTACTGCGAGGCAACCACCGCAAGCTTTTTAATTTCGATTGCTACGGTTTTTTCACCGATATTCGCCTTTTTTATTCTCGGCACAAAAACGAATTTGAAAATAACCCTTCCGATAATTGCAATAATCATCGGACTTTATTTTCTGTGTGGCGGAAGCATCGGTTTAAACTTCGGCTTCGGCGAATTTATGGGAATTGCCTGCTCTGCTTGCAACGCTCTGCTCATGGTACTTTCGGAAAAAAATCTTAAAGGTATAGACGAAACGGTTGTCTGCACATTCCAATCCTGCTTCGGCGCGGTGGTGTGCCTTATTTTGGGCTTTATCTTTGAGGACGCCGCAGTGCTTTTGTCTCTCCCGCCCTCGAACTGGTATTCGGTCATTTTTCTCGGCGTATTTGCTTCGTTTGCGGCGTTTCTGTTTCAAAATATCGCGCTTAAGCATCTTGCGTCGGTTTACGTTTCGGTTCTGTTCAGTACCGAAAGCCTGTTCAGCGCTTTGTTTGCATTTTTGATTTTGAACGAACGCCTTTCGGGCATAGAAGCCGTCGGCGCGGCGCTGGTTCTCGTCGGAATCATCGCGGCATCGCTGATAAAAAGCAAAAGCAGAGAGGATTAAATCCGCAAAATTGTCGAAAATAGGCTCTGACACTTGACAAAATGCGTTATTTATGCTATACTTATTAGGTATTATATTTCATTCAGGAAGGTGTAAAAAATGGCAAAAGACGAAAAGCGACTCGTCGAGGACATAACACCGATGGAAGAGGACTTTGCTTCCTGGTATACCGACGTTGTCAAAAAAACAGATTTAATAGATTATTCCAGCGTTAAAGGCTGTATGATTATCCGACCCTACGGCTATGCTATTTGGGAAAACATACAGCACACGCTTGACACCATGTTCAAGGAAACCGGACATCAGAACGTAATGATGCCTATGTTTATCCCCGAATCTCTGCTTAACAAAGAAAAGGATCACGTAGAGGGATTCGCGCCCGAGGTTGCCTGGGTAACGCACGGCGGCAGTGAAAAGTTAGCCGAGCGTCTGTGTGTACGCCCCACCTCCGAAACGCTGTTTTGCGAGCATTATGCAAATATAATCCGTTCGTACCGCGACCTTCCCAAGCTCTATAACCAGTGGTGCTCTGTTGTAAGATGGGAAAAAACCACCCGTCCTTTCCTCCGTAGCCGCGAATTTTTGTGGCAGGAGGGTCACACCATGCACGCCACCGCACAGGAGGCTATGGACGAAACACTTCGTATGCTCAACGTATATGCCGATTTCTGCGAAAAATCGCTTGCTATCCCGGTAGTCAAAGGCAGAAAAACCGACAAAGAAAAGTTCGCCGGCGCGGAGGCTACATACACAATCGAAGCGCTTATGCACGACGGCAAGGCTTTGCAGGCCGGCACCAGCCATAATTTCGGCGACGGCTTTGCCAAGGCTTTCAATATCACTTATCTTGATAAGGACAATAAGCTTAAAAACTGCTACCAGACCTCGTGGGGTATGTCTACCCGTATAATCGGCGGTATCATAATGACACACGGCGACAACAGCGGTCTTGCTCTGCCGCCGGCAGTCGCTCCTATACAGGTTATGGTAATTCCGATTGCTCAGCACAAAGAGGGCGTTATTGATAAAGCGACCGAGATATACGAAAAACTCAAGAAAATCGTCCGCTGCGACATCGACACCACCGACCAAAGCCCCGGCTGGAAATTTGCCGAATACGAAATGCGCGGCGTTCCGCTTCGTCTCGAAATCGGTCCACGCGACATTGAAAACAATGCTTGCGTGCTGGCTCGCCGCGACAACGGTGAAAAGACGGTTGTAAGCCTGGATGAGCTGGAAACAATTATTCCGCAAATGCTGGAAACCATCACCAAGGCAATGTACGAAAAGGCTCTCAAGTGCCGTGAAGACATGACCTACGACGCTTCGAATATGGACGAGCTCAAGGCTACAGCCGCCGAGAAGCCCGGCTTCATTCGTGCTATGTGGTGCGGCGATCTGGAATGCGAGCTTAAGCTCAAGGAAGAATGCGATGTCACCTCGCGCTGCATGCCGCTCGACCGTCAGCATGAAAAAGGCACCTGCGTTTGCTGCGGCAAGCCCGCCGATAAGCTGGTTTACTGGGGCAAAGCATATTAATTTGCAAATATTGTTCTAAAATATAAAAGGTACAGCGTTTTGCTGTACCTTTTAGACTGTCGAGAAAGTCGTGCTACCGCGTGAAAACTTTTTCTTAAAGCCGATTTTTTTATCGTTCTTAATTTATAAAATTGTGTGCAACACATCGAGTATTGCACACGATTACACGCTTTTTGCCATCGCAAGCCCTATCGTACCATCGTACGCCGACAGGCTTGCGATGGTAAAATATCCCTGACTTTTCGAAAGTCCGGCAGTGTGTCGATAAAATCGACACACTCAAAAGGTACAGCGTTTTGCTGTACCTTTTATATTATCGTTTTGCTGTATAATTCGAGCTGCCGAGGCTTACCTCGCCCGACGAAAGCGTCAGAATTTCGCCGCCGCAATCCACAATCAGACCGCCGTTTTCGGAAATATCCTTGGCGATTCCACCGTAAAGCCTTCCGTCAAGCGTAAAATTCACCGCCTTGTTCATCAAAATCGACAGCGAACGGTATTCGGAAACTATATCGTGCATTTTTGCGCTTTCAATCATTTCAAAAAACTCTTCGGCAATTGTCGCCGCGAGCAAATTTTGCGCACCTTTCGGGCACGCAACATTGCCCGCGACGTTTTTTATTTGCTCCGGAAACTCCGCGCTGCCGATATTAATTCCGATGCCTACAATGTAATGCGTAACTTTCAAGCTGGCGCTATCGGTTACCGCCTCACACAAAATACCGCAAATTTTGAGGCCGTTGTAAAGCACGTCGTTAACCCACTTGATGTCGGCGTCGATTTTGCAAACGCTTTTCAGTCCGCGACAAACGGCGACGCCCGCACACACCGTCATAAGCTGTACGCTTTCCGTCCGTATTCCGTCGGAATTCAACACAAGGCTCATATAAAGACCGCCGTCCGGCGAATAAAAGCTCTTGCCCCGACGTCCGCGACCGGCGGTCTGATGCCGCGCTATAATCACGG
>CAYWMF010000134.1:4848-5142 GCA_964459175.1 uncultured Oscillospiraceae bacterium | reverse complement strand
TATTATTTCAGAATAAAATAACCGATTGGAGAAAATTATGAAAACCGTAAAACAAACCGTAAGTGATATTGAAAACGGCGTATACAACGACCGTTTTAAAGCTCTCTACACCGCTGAAAAGGTTGTGGCGGCAAGAAAAAGATTTATCGGTGCAATAGACGAATTTTCCAAGCTCTACGGTACGGAGCGTGAAATAGAAATGTTTTCCGTTTCCGGCAGAAGCGAAATTTCCGGCAACCACACCGACCACAATCACGGCAAGGTAATTGCGGCGTCGGTAAGCCTTGATATTAT
>CAYWMF010000134.1:0-4838 GCA_964459175.1 uncultured Oscillospiraceae bacterium | reverse complement strand
ATTATCGCCATTGCCGCCAAGAGTGACGCACCTGTCGTGCGCGTAAAGAGTGAGGGCTTCAACCAGGATGTTGTAGATATATCCGACCTTGACCCCGACAAAATCCGCAAATTCAATTCCGCCGCCATCATTGCGGGCGTTTGTGCCGGCTTCAAAAACAGCGGCTTTGCAACCGGCGGCTTTGATGCTTACACCACCTCCAACGTGCTCAAAGGCTCGGGAATTTCCTCCTCGGCGGCCTTTGAAGATATGGTCGGAACTGTTTTCAACTATTTTTATAACGACGGCAAGGTTGATTTTATCACGCTTTCCCAAATTTCGCAATACGCCGAAAACGTCTATTTCGGCAAGCCCTGCGGCCTGATGGATCAAATTGCCTGTGCCGCCGGCGGTTTTGTAACCATAGATTTTGAGGATACCGAAAATCCCAAGGTTAAGCGCCTTGCCTTCGACCTTTCCGCCGCGGGCTACAGCCTGTGCATCGTAAATACCGGCGGAAACCACGCCAACCTCAACGACGACTATGCCTCCATTCCCGCGGAAATGAAGCAGGTTGCCGCGGCATTCGGTAAAAATGTGCTCCGCGGTCTTACTGCCGACGATATTTTCTCCAAGGCGGCTGAGCTCCGTGAAAGCGTCGGCGACCGTGCAATCATGCGTGCCGTGCATTTTATTAACGAAAACGAAAGAGTCTCAAAGCAAATCGAATGTCTTGAAAAGGGCGACCTTGACGGCTTTTTCGCCGGCGTAAAGGCCTCCGGCCTTTCCTCGTTCTGCTATCTGCAAAACGTCTACACCACCAAAAACGTCTCCGAGCAGGGTCTCTCGCTCGCATTGTGCCTTTGCGAAAAGCTGCTTGGCGGCAAAAAGGCGGCATGGCGTGTTCACGGCGGCGGCTTCGCCGGAACCGTTCAGGCGTTTGTGCCGCATGAGGACGTTGCGGCGTTCAAGGCGGCTCAGGACGCAGTGTTCGGCGAGGGCGCTTGCCATGTACTGCTGGTACGTCCGGAGGGAGCCTGCAAAATTTGAAAAAGCAGACCAAACTTATACTGCTGATAATTTGGTTCATTGCCGCGGCGGCGATATATTTTGCGGCAATACAGCGTGAAATCGAGGCAATAACGCCGATTTACGCCGTTTTGAGCACACTGTCGGGAATTGGATTTTTTCTGGTCAACGGCGGTGTGCGCGCCACCGTGAAAACCGATGCCGCGTCCGCGGAACACAACATCCTCTCCAAAAAGCAAAAGGCTCGCCTGCGCTATCAAAAAAGCGAAAAGGCCGCTGCTTTGCCAAACGCCGAGCCACCGCGCGCAAATATTTTTCGCCTTTCACCGCAAAAGCAAAAGCTTTGGGCAGAGGTGCTTCTCATCGTATTTATTGCGCCGACCGCGGTTTTGATAATCGACTATCTGCTTATTGCCTTTATACCATCATACACCTGAGGAATATATGCTTTTTAAAACACTTTTTTCCGGTTCGAGCGGCAATTGCTCCTATCTCAAAGCCGGCAGCACCGAAATTCTCATTGATGCCGGCGGCTCCACGCGCCGTATAGAAAGCGCCCTCAAGGCGCTGGACACCGATCTTAACAATATCGACGCCATTTACATAACCCACGAGCACAGCGACCATATTGCCGCCTTGCCGGTACTGCTGAAAAGCTTCAAAATCCCGCTTTATGTAACGCCGGAGTCGGCGCGCGAAATGTATCGTGAGGCAAACGATGCAACGCGGGTATTTCTGCGCGAGCAAATTTACACCATTCAGCCCGGCAAGGTCTACGAAACCGGCGATTTTTCGCTTATTCCTTTCCGCACGCCGCATGATTCGGTAATGAGCGTGGGCTATCGCATATGCGTTGACGGCGGCGAATGCCTGGGCTATGCCACCGACACCGGTCATGTAACCGATACAATGCGCGAATTTCTGCTGGGCTGTAAAAGAGTCGTCGTGGAGTCAAACCACGATGTGCAAATGCTGAAAAACGGTCCGTATCCGCCGTTTTTGAAAAAAAGAATACTTTCCGAAAACGGCCATCTTTCGAATTCAGACTGTGCGAATTTTCTTTGCGAGCTGGTAGAGCACGGCTGTGAAAGCATAATGCTGGCTCATCTTTCAAAGGAGAACAACACTCCCGCGGCGGCATACGAGGTCTCCGAAAAAACATTGGAGGCGTACGGTATAAGGGTCAACAAGGATGTAACACTGGCCGTGGCCGCCGAAAAGTGTATATGTGACGTATGCTCAACATAAACATAATACATACCGGCGCCTTTAAGGAAAAATATCTCAGAGATGCCGCCACGGAATACGAAAAACGCCTCGGCAACTATTGCAAATTCCGCGATATTGAGCTTAAAGAGGCCGCCCTGTCCGACAAGCCGTCGGAGGCCGAAATAAAATCGGCGCTGGCAGTCGAGGAAAAAAGGATATTCGAGCATCTGCGCCCCGGCGCGTTTTCCGTCGCGCTGTGCGTGGAGGGGGTTCAGCTTTCGTCCGAAGAGCTCGCCCGCAAAATCGACAAAATCGCCTGTGACGGTCATTCGACTCTAAATTTTATAATCGGCAGCTCGTACGGCCTTTCCGACGGCGTAAAAGCCGCCTGCGACCTGCGGCTTTCGTTTTCTAAAATGACATTTCCGCATCAGCTTATGCGCATAATTCTCGAAGAGCAAATATATCGGGCTTTTAATATCATCAATAACGGAAAATATCACAAATGAGGTTTTTAAATGTCAAATTTTAACAAAAGAATTTTTTCAATACTTCTCGAATTGGCAAAGGGCGACGATCGCAGCTGGCGGCAGTTTGCCGCGGACTGCGACATAAGCTATGTACAAATGCGCAAGCTGGCGCTTATGCAGCAGGAAAACGCTCCGCGCACCAAGCTTATCAAAAAAATCGCTCAAAACGCCGCCAACGATATAACGCTTGACGACCTTTTATTCTCGGCAGGGCTCAATTTCGAGGACGACCGCAAAAAGCTTCCGGTTTCGTCAAACACAATGAAACAAGGCGAACTTTTCTTTGAAAAATATCTTTCGCTGTCGATGGGGCAGAAAAAAATGCTCAACGACTTCATCGACTTTTTATCCGGTAGAAAATAATCCGAAAGGAGCTTTCATATGAATTGGCTCAGCAGCTTACTTAACGTCCCCCGTTACGGCTTTATGGTTTCAACGCAGGGAAATATCATTATCCCGATACTCGCGCACCTTCTGTGCATCGTCATCGCCTACCTGCTCGGCAGCTTGAATTTTGCGGTAATAATATCGAAATTCAAATTTCGCGACGATATCCGCAAACACGGAAGCGGCAATGCCGGCATGACCAACATGCTCCGAACTTACGGTAAGGTTCCGGCGCTCATGACCTTTATCGGTGACGCGCTTAAGGCCTTTATCGCCGTATTTATCGGACTTTTACTGCTCGGTGAAACCGGCTCGTATCTTGCAGGACTGTGTGTTATAGTCGGCCATGTTTATCCGATTTTCTACGGCTTCAAGGGCGGAAAGGGCGTTGTCACCGCCATAATCACCATTCTTTTCATTCAGCCGCTCATCGCGCTGATGGTTATTGTGATTTTTGCGCTGGTAGTGCTGGTTACCCGTTACATTTCGCTCGGTTCCATCATCGGCGCCGCATTTTACCCCATGCTGGTTTATGCTTTTGTACCCGGCGCCGGCTTTAAGGTTGTATACGCCTTTGTCATCGCCGTCTTTATCATTTGGCTCCACCGCGCCAACATTATGCGCCTCAAAGATGGCACCGAAAGCAAACTCGGCTCGAAAGGTAAGAAAAAATGAACAGAGCAATAATTAAATCCTGCCCGGATTACGATATTGAAAAGCTTACCAGCTGTCTTGAAGCTGTTATCGACGGCTTCGGCGGACTTGATAAGCTGTTCGAAAAGGGCAAAAGGGTAGTTATAAAGCCAAATCTCGTTATGAAAAAGCCGCCCGAAAGCGCGGCAATCACTCATCCCGCCGTCATCGAGGCGCTGATAAATATTCTCAAGCGCAAAACCGACGATATAACCATCGCCGAATGTCCCGGCGGCCCGTATACACGCGAACGCATGAGCGCGGTGTTCCGCACGGCGGGCTACACCGACGTGGCCGAGCGCACCGGCGCCAAGCTGTGCCTTGAGCTCAACGAGGTTACGGTTCCATGCCCCGACGGCAGGGTTACAAAAACCTTTACCGTGCTTAAAGAATTTCGCGACGCCGACCTGCTTATCGACGTTTCCAAGCTCAAATCCCATGGCCTTACCGTCATGACAGGCACCGCCAAAAACCTTTACGGCTTGATTCCCGGCCTCGAAAAAACTCAAATCCACGCAAGATTTCCCGGCGCGGACGAGTTCAGCGACTTTATTTGCGATCTTAATACCGCCTTCAAGCCGACGCTTGCCATTCTCGACGCCGTAATGTGCATGGAGGGCAACGGCCCCACCGGCGGCGAACCGCGCTTTTGCGGCATGATAATCGGCTCCGACTGCACCTACGCCGCAGACATGGCGGGCGCTAAGCTCATCGGCTTTGACACCGCCGAAATCCCCATGTTTGTGCGCGCCGTAAAGCACGGCCTTTGCAGTGAAGAGGTTGTCATCGAGGGCGACGAATTTACGCCTATTGCCGACTTCAAGCGCCCGGATTCGCACAGCGCGCTGAAATTATTCCGCAACAGCTTCATCAGCAATTTTGTCCGTTCACGCCCGAAAATAAATTCCAAAAAATGCGTCGGCTGCGGCGAATGCGTTCAATGCTGTCCGCAAAAAACCATATCGCTTGTCAACAAAAAGGCTCGCATAAATTCCAAAAGCTGTATTTTAT
>CAYWMF010000133.1:0-5168 GCA_964459175.1 uncultured Oscillospiraceae bacterium | reverse complement strand
ATCCAAAGGGTATGATGCGTGAGCTACACGAAATGGGCTTCAAGGTGCTTTTGTGGGTGGTGCCGTTTGTCAGCCTTGACAATGAGGTTTCGCGCGAGATGATAAAAAAACAGCTTTTGATTCGTGACAGCGACGGAGCTAATCCGCATGTTTTCAAGTGGTGGAACGGATACAGCGGAATATTGGATCTTTCAAATCCCGCGACTGTGGAATATTTCAAGGGGCGGCTGGATTGGCTGATGAGTGAATACGGCGTTGACGGCTTCAAGTTTGATGCGGGACAGCCGTTTTACTACGATGTGAACCTTACTTATTATAAAAAGCCGCAAACAAAGGTTGAAAGCTCGATGCATTATTGCAATTTCGCCGCAATGTACGAGTACAGCGAGCTTAAGGACGGCTTCAATGCGGCACATTTGCCGGTTTTACAGCGCTTGGGCGACAAAAGCCACGAATGGACCGAGGGGCTTCAAACGCTGATACCGGGCATCACCGCACAGGCGATAATGGGCTATCAATTTACCTGCCCGGATATGATAGGCGGCGGCTCATGGACGGATTTTCTGCCGGGCAAGCAACTGGACGAGGAGCTTATTGTCAGATACGCACAATGCTGCGCGTTCATGCCGACAATGCAGTTTTCGGCGGCGCCGTGGCGTGTGCTGAACAAGGAAAATTTGGGATATGTGCTGGATGTTATAAAACTTCACGAAAAATATGTCGGATATATCATAGAGCTGGTTGACAGATTCCTTGAAACCGGCGAGCCGGTGGTTCGTATGCTGGAATATAATTATCCGAATTGCGGATATGCTCGGATAAAACAGCAATATATGCTGGGCGACAAGATACTTGTGGCGCCGGTTGTGGAAAAAGGCGCTGTTGAGCGAGAGGTTGTACTGCCAAAGGGTCGTTGGCTGGCTGATGACGGCAAAGTTTACGACGGCGACAGAACCGTAACGGTGTCGGCACCGTTGTCGCGCGTGCCGTATTTTGTATTGCAGCGCGAATAAAGTCTTAGAAAGGAGAATATATATTAATATGAAGGTTTTAATGATAAACGGCAGTCCGCGCGAGGGCGGAAACACAACCTTGGCGCTTGAAGAGATGAAAAAGGTTTTTGTCGCGGAGGATATCGAGGTTGAAGTTATGCGGGTCGGCGGCAAGCCGATTACGGGCTGTGTGGCATGCGCTTCCTGCCGAAAGCTGGGCAAATGCGCGTTCGACGACGCCGTCAACGAGGCAGCCGAAAAGCTCAAGGCGAGCGACGGACTGGTGATAGCGAGCCCGGTTTATTATGCTTCGGCCAACGGAACGCTGATTTCATTCCTTGACCGCTTGTTTTACAGCAGTGGCTTTGACAAAACCATGAAGGTCGGCGCGAGCGTTACGGTGGCGCGCCGCGGCGGATGCTCGAGCACCTTTGACGAGCTGAACAAATATTTCACCATCAGTGGAATGCCAGTGGCTTCAGGGCAGTACTGGAACAGCGTTCACGGCCGCGCGGTCGGCGAGGCGGTGCAGGACGAGGAGGGAATGCAAAGCATGCGCACCTTGGCGCGCAATATGGCATTTCTCATCAAGAGCATTGCGCTGGGCAAGGAGCGGTTCGGCCTGCCGCAACGCGAGCCGGGAAAAATGACGAGCTTTGTGCGCTGAGTTGGCAAAAACGGCTGATAACAGCTAAGAGCAGTAAAGAATAGCAAAAAAACAGCGTCGGGCAAGCGCCCGACGCTGTTTATGCGGTTTTAGTTATATTCTAAAAGTAAATTTTTCCAATTATACGGAAATCCCATAAATTCTATTTTGATGCTTGGGTATTTCTCAATCAGCAATTCCAGTGTATCCACAAATTGAAACCAGTGCCGATCGTTTGGTAAAAGATATTTTAAGCATAGCAATACCGCGAAAATTCGTCGGTTGCCAACATCATGATATTGCTTGTATAGCATGGGCGTTTTTGAAAGATTAGTATTATATAAGCGCCCGTAATGGGCACATATGTTTCTTACAAAAGATATACTTTCAATCCAGCTTTCCAAATACGTATAGCCAATACCATAAATATTTGAAATTGCTTTTTTATCTTCACTTTTCATATTCTTATAAAACTTTGATAATGTACCAAAGCTGAAAAGCTCGACCAAAGCATATAGCGGGAGATTGTTATCGGTGTAATTCCGGCGAAAATTCTTTACAAACGGAGCTTTTGCGTTGCGATTGAGCTCGATTTGTATGTCGTTTATAAATTCATCATGATATTGCTTGTTTGAAAAATTATCAGAATTCAAATAACCGAAAATACCGTATTTGATGCAAAAATAATTTGCTGTACGGCAACGCAGATTAACTTCGACATGCTCAATAAGCGGAAAAATAAGCTGTCTGAAATTGCAATTAAACAGATAAAGCTCTTTAATTGTGTCGAAAGTTGTACCGGGTAAATAATTACCGTTTCTTGGCTTGTATCCGAGACTGTAGGCTTTGATAAAACGGAAATATGAAACATCGTTCAGAAAATTTTGTGCAAGCTCTTCGTTTTCAATTATCAAACCGATATTTTTTAAATTTTCTATTTGTTCGCTTAATGTTAGCGGGGGCTGATGTTCTTTAAATTCCATTATAATCACCATTATACTAAAATGACCCGACGTGGTACGCATTATATACGAAATTCGCACATAAGAGGCGTGTCGGGTTCTGTTATTATTATTATATTTGGTTATGCTCAAAATGTCAATATATAAATTGTAAATTTTGATCTGCAAATTTATATTTGCGGTTTACTGATGAAGCAGCGAAAAGAGGCTGCACGGAAATGCTTTGCTTACCTACACTTTCAGGCTGTTCAATCTATACCCAGCATCTTTTTCAGAGTGGGCAAAATCACGGTTGCCATGCGATAAAAGCCCAAATCGTTTGGGTGAACCGTGTCGAGTGTGCATAAATGACGGTCGGATTGGCCGAAAAATGTTTCGCCGTCAATGTAGTACACGTTTTTGTCGCCGGAATTTACGGCGTTTGTGTAGGTCTGCTCGATGATTTTTCTGCGTTCGGCGGCCTCCGAGGAATAATCAAAGCCCGGCTTTGTCAAAAACAGAATCGGCAGTGAGCTGTTTTTGGCGCGTATTCGCTTGAAAAACGGTTCGTGCGTTGCGGCAAGATATTCGGCGGTGGGCGCGTTGTGGTCGTAATCCATGATAAACAAATTCATATCGATGGTGTTGATATAATCCGCCATTTCAGGTTCGCCCTTGGCACTGCCGGAAAAACCGAAATTGTAGTAATCCAAATCCAGCCAGCGCGACAAAATCGCGGTGTAGCTGTTGGTTACGCTCGCACAGCAGCCGCCCTCGGTGATTGAGGAGCCGTAGTATAAGGCTTTGGTGTACTTGTAGGGCGTCGGCGGCTCGATAACGGCCTCGTCGGGAAATTTTACCTCGACGCTTTCGATTTCCTCGTTGCGCAAAAGCCACAGCGTGACGTCCTGCATTTCGCCGCTTTTGGTGAAGGTCCTTTCAAATGTTTTGGTATCGTAGTTCGGCGGATAAACCAGTCCTGCAAATGCGGCATTCTGACGGTCGCCTATCATTACGCTGACGGACTGCGCGCTTAATATGCTCATGCCGACATCAACGGATAAGGTTTTCAGCGAAACTTTGACGGTAAAGCTTGTGGCATCGGTTCGAAAGCCGATTCGCGCGCCGGGACAACGTCTGCCCAAAAAGTCAAGATTGACCAGCTTTGCCCTCAGCTCGGCGGGTAAGCGTTCAAATTTCTTTTTTTCATCGAAAAACGGAATGCCGAATACCTTTAACGGCTCATCGAAGCAAGTATATATTTTCAAATTAAAACAATCCTTTCTTTTTTCTATATTGTATCACAAAACAAGTGAACTTTCAATAGTTTTTTGAAAATTGCCGATGCGCCCGCACAGCGTGATTGACAAATTACATAAAATATGATACAATATATTCAGAGTATGACGGTCTGATATTTTAATTGATTTCGGGGGTGCGTTTTGTGCTTGAATTCGCGTCGGTCTGCAAGGAAAAAGTTAAAAAGTACACAATAATGCACGAATATACCCCGGTTTTGGAATTTAACCGCGTAACCGACGAAATAAAGATTTTCGCCAAGGAGCTTTTGCCGTTCGGCCTGCGTGGAAAGCTGAAGTCATATATTATTTGACATAAATTAAAACGAACGGAGAGGAATATTATGAGAAAAAATTTTGGTGCAAAGGCGATTTTATACCCGATGCCGGTGCTTATCATCGGTTCGTACGACGAGAACGGAAGAGCCAACGCGATGAACGCCGCGTGGGGCGGAATAAGCGAGGAAACGCAGATTTCGATTTGCGTTAGTTCGAACCACAAAACAACCGAAAACATTGTTAAATCCGGCGCGTTCACCGTCAGCATTGCCGATGTGCAAAATATGGTCGCTTGCGATTATGTCGGCGTGGTGTCCGGCAACGACGAGCCTGACAAAATGGCGAAAACCGGTTGGCTCGCGGTTAAAAGCGAGCTTGTCAATGCGCCGATTTTCGATGAACTGCCGCTGACGTTGGAATGCAGACTTGTCAGCTATGACGAGCAGACCTGCCGCCTTGTCGGTGAAATTGTAAATGTCTGCGCGGACGAAAAAATCCTTGACGCCAAGGGTGAAATTGATTTGGCGAAATTTGTCCCGATAACCTTTGACCCGGTGCACCACACATATCTTAAGCTGGGTGAGGCGGTCGGCAAGGCGTTTGGCGACGGACTGAAGCTGAAATAATAACTATATAATAAATAGGAAGGAAACCGCATAATTTTTAAAGCTTAAACCGTGCCTGAGCGTTTGCTCAAGCACGGTTTATTTGCTGAAGTCGTTTTTTTATTTTCGGTCGAACGCCGGGTTGTAGGCGTAGAAGTTTTTGCAGTTGAGGCTGTCCTTGACGATCTCCAAGGC
Organism: uncultured Oscillospiraceae bacterium; assembly: GCA_964459175.1. Taxonomy (GTDB): domain Bacteria; phylum Bacillota; class Clostridia; order Oscillospirales; family SIG627; genus SIG627. The sequence goes on along the minus strand of CAYWMF010000133.1, from coordinate 212 downwards.
TTCGCCGAAGCGCTGGAAATGTACGATTTCGCGCTCACGCAGAAACTTTATTGGGTCGCAGACGTCCGGATCGTCGATGAGGCGAATCAGGTTGTCGTAGGTCGTCCGCGCTTTTTGCTCTGCAGCCATATCTTCGCAAAGATCGGTTATCGGATCGCCCTTGCAGGCCAGCGCCATCGCCGAAAAAGGCGTGCCGGCCGCCGCGGTGGGAT